>JAFTMF010000179.1 GCA_017452565.1 Clostridia bacterium | reverse complement strand
TATGCTGATTATGAACAATGTCTTCGAGCTGATGGGCGCGATGGGTGCTATGCTGATCGTGCTCCACCTCTTGCTGATGGTGGCAGGTCTGATCTTTGCCATCTATGGGATCGTTACCAATCTCGATCGGAAAAAGAAGTCTTCTGCAAGCCGCGGAGCCGGTTGGCGCCGTCCCGCTCTCTTTGCGCTGGGAACGGTAAGCACGCTGATTTCTATGTCTCTGCTGTACGTCCCCTTCTGCTCGTATAAACTGCGGGTGGACGCGGAGCCCGTGGAGATCATCCCTCTGGGCGTGCTGTCCGCAGGCAGCGCGACGCTTCTGACAATGATCGTATTTGTAGCTGTATTCGTACTGCTGGCGGTATGCTTTATCGGCTATCTGAACTCCTTCAAGAGCTATTCTGCTCCCGAGGCTGAGTATGCCGAGAAAATTCGCTCGGTGATCGGCATCAATGCGCTGGTTACCGGCGGCTATTTTGTGGCAGGCGTGACCTATTCCGCATTCCGCAACAGTAAGGGCGCAATGTTCTCCACCGAAAGCTATATGCCTTTCCTCATTACTGCAGTGGTTGCAATCGTTGCTTCCTTTGTAATGAGCGGGATCGAATTTGATCTGGACAGCCACTACATCCGTACCGCCAAGGGCGCGCGGATCGAGTTCTACTTCTACGGTCTGGTCGCTTCCTTCCTTACCCTCGCTGCGGCACTGACCGATATCTTGCAACTGAAAGTTACAAAGCCGGAGAATATCGCCGACATTAAAGTCAACGGTTTGAAGATTCTGACCACCTTCAACAGTCAGGCAGAAGGCTTCCAAATGGCGGCATTCTTTATCTTAGCCATCCTGACGGTTACCGTAGCGCTTTTCTTGTGCTCTACCGTATCTCTGATCAGCAAGTCTAAGGTCTTTTATAAGATCACAATGGTGCAGATTATCAGCTCCGCTGCATCCGCACTGGTAATCGGTCTGTTCGGAAAATACTACGAAATAGTCCAAAAAATGAATCAGGATGCGATTGAAAAATGGATCAGCAGTATCATTCCGCTGGATAGCTATGAAATCGTTTATAAGGTCAAGAGTCTTTCCTTCTATTGGTTTATCGGTGTGATGCTGGTGGTAGTGGCGGTGCTCATCCGCAAGCCCTACACCCGCGGTATGCTGTCCGAGGCGATGATCTCGGTAGGCGGCCTGCGACAAGATCCCGGTGCAGGTGGTCTTCCCACCCCTGCTGAGAGCAGACCCGGTGACGTCAATCATAAGGCAGAGAACGATCCTTGCCCCGCCTTTACCGAGCTGGATGCAAAGATGTCCGCTTTGCTAAAGGAAACGGAACAAGCGGAGAATTACGCTTTCGAAGAGCCAACCCTCCAAGGCTTGGTACAATTTGTAGTGAACTACGCCCGTGACTCCCGTCTGCATCTCTCTTATACCCCTGAGGATATTGCTGCCTTTATCGCAGGTCTGGGCGCGACACGATTGACCATCCTGCAGGGTATGAGCGGTACCGGTAAGACCAGTTTGCCGAAAATCTTCACCGAAGCGGTGATGGGTAGATGCGAACTGATTGAGGTAGAATCCTCTTGGCGAGACAAAAACGAGCTGCTGGGCTATTACAACGAGTTCAGCCGCACCTATACCCCCAAGAAATTTACCCAAGCGCTTTACAAAGCCAAACTGGATCCCGAACGGCTCACCTTCATCGTGCTGGACGAAATGAACCTCAGCCGTATCGAGTATTACTTCTCTGATTTCCTCTCTTTGATGGAGCACGAGGAGGACCGCCGTGCCATTAAACTGCTGAACGTAGGCCTCTTCCGCAACTCCGGCGGCAGACGCCTTACCTATCGCGGCCTTGTGGACGGCCACACTCTGCAGATTCCTACCAACGTATGGTTTGTGGGAACTGCTAACCGGGACGAGAGCACTTTTGAGATCAGCGACAAGGTCTACGACCGTGCTCACACGATGAATTTTAATAAGCGTGCTCCCCGTACCATCTATCATCACGAGCCCATTCCTCCTCGCTATCTGTCTGCGGATGAACTCATCCGCCTGCTAAATGAGGCAAAGCAAAACGTGCGCTACGATCTGGAAACCTCGGCATTGGTGAAGGAAGTGGAAGATCTTCTGTCTCCCTACAATATCACCTTCGGTAACCGTGTTGCCAATCAGATGGAGGATTTCATCAGCATCTACTGCGCTTGCTTCCCGCCCTCCGAAACGGTGGTAATGGAAGCGCTGGAGACTATTCTGCTCAGCAAGGTAGTCAGCAAGCTGGAACTGAAGAGCGTGGATAACAAAGAATATCTGGCAACCGAGTTTGCCCGTCTGGGACTTGGCCGTTGCAGCGAGTTTGTCCGCCGTCTCCACGAGGATTGATGATGGAACACGGTCAGTACAAAGACGATTACGCTGCTCTTGGACAGTTTGTCAAAGATAATCCATCCCTCACCTATGCCCGGCTGGATGCAGCATTGGTGCGGCAAGTGAATCTCTTCGCCTTGCAGGAGAATTTCGATTTCCAAAGCTTGGAAACTGCGCTGGACGAGATTATCAAAGCATTGCCTGCCATCAAGCGCATTTTCGCTCACCCCATTACCCGTCTGCGGGACGTGGGCGAGATTATGCCGGTGGAGTCGGTGCGGGTGGTGAACAACCGCACCATCGTCCACGCATCGGCACACAGCGAACTGTGGGACGATATCACCGAGGACGGAATGCGCCCGAAGAAATTGCTCACCGTCAGCTACGAGGACAATTATTCCATCTACGAGAATCTCGCCTTCGTGCGGGCGGTGGATATTATACTGCATCTGGTACGGCGCAATATCCGTTTGCTTCGGGCGATGCTTTATGCCAGTAGCGACCTCAGCTTTAATTTGTTGGAGCGGCTCAATCACCCCGAATATTATCTTGCCATCGGCAAACTGCACATCGGCTATGTCAGGGATTACGATCGCTACCGCCCGTCCGCGGAACGGTGTCTGGGAAAGTTGATCCATATCGAGAGTGCCATACGGGCACGCCTTGCCAGCCCGATCTATCGGCGCTGCAAGAAGAAAACAGGGAAGATTGCTCTGAAAAAGACCAATATCTTCCGCAATCATAAAGATTACCACCGCATCTATCTGCTGTTAAAATGGTTTGCCGACACCAAAATCGACGAGCCGGAAGAAGATGCAACTACTATCGATCCTGCAAGCTACAGTGTTTTCTGCAATCTGCTCACCCTGTTTGCGGCAGGTCATTTCCACTTCGTCTTCCCACAGGAGCAGACGGTGGATCTGACCGCCCCAAAGGTGACGGGCACTTTCGCTGGCTGGCAGCTGGGGATCAATACAATCAGTTGCGGTGAGCTTCGTGCCATTGAACTGAGCTTTTTCAAGGACGGACTCTATAAAGCCATCATTCTGCCATCGGCTCAGATAGAAGCGGGTAGAGAAGTCCTTCAACAGTTGAAACTGCACTATCCGGCAGACGAATACTTCCTGGCAGTTCCCGAGGAGCACGAAGACAGTGCAGGGGATTTGGTGCTCAGTCTCTTCGATATCGAATCCTTCCGTCGAATCCAGCAGATTCTGCTGCGGGGGATGATCTACAGCGATCAGCGCAGAGATACTTGCCCCTTCTGCGGTGATACCCTCCGTTACGTAGAACCGGAAGGGGAAGCCCCTCGCTACGAATGCGGCAGATGCAGAACCGATCTGCTTAGCGGCATCTGTCTCACTGCAGGACTTCCGTATTATTTCACCCGCATCCGGAATCACAAATCGGCCGAACCCTCCGATCACCGCACTCTGCAAGATCCGCTGCTCTATCAGCGTTATCTGGAAGCGCAGATGCATTTTCGCAATATCACGCCCATCGGCGAGGATGGCAAGCTCATCTGCCCCCGCTGTGGGAAGAGCCATGTGAATTAGTCAGAACAGGAGTGACCTACCATGAGCCTATATATCAAACAGCACGTATTCACTTGGGGAGATAAATTCTCCATCTATGACGATGCCGGAAACGAGAAGTATTCCGTGGAGGGCGAAGTCTTTTCCTTCGGAAAGAAACTGCATCTCTTTGACCGGTATGGCGCAGAGATCGCGTTTATCGAGCAAAAACTGTTTTCCTTCCTCCCCAAATACTACATCAGCCGTGCAGGACACGGAACGGTGGAGGTGGTGAAGGAGTTTACCTTCTTCACCCAAGAGTACAGCGTAAATCCTCTTGGTTGGACGATACACGGAGACTTTTTCGATCACGAATATGAGATCGAGTTTTGCGGACAGACTATCGTATCTGTTTCTAAAGGATGGTTCACCTTCGGCGATGCCTACGAGATCCGGCTCGGCGCAAGCGTGGACGAAGTGATGGCATTGGCAACCGTGCTGGTCATCGATGCCTGCATCGATGCACAGCAGAACGATTGAGGATGCTGCTAAATAGCCGTATCCAAACGCAAACACCGCCAAGCATTTCCGTGATGTTCTTAACGGAGAATTGAGGGTGGTATGTAACCGGAAGGTGTAAAAACCTTCCGGTTATTACTTTTTATGCGGTTTTTGCTGTGGGTTCTGCGAGAACTTCGATTGCAGGGACTCCGTCCTGTTCGGGGAGGCGGAAGGTGTAGCGGATAATGATGGGATTGCCCACTGTTCGGGAGTATTTCTCAAACTTTTCGTACAACTCTATTCTTCGGATGAATACTCGCAGCAGTTCGGGTGTCAGCTTCGGCATATCCACATACTGCTTTGCATCACGAATGAATTGCTGTATGCATTGGTCGCGCATATCCATTCTTTCGATGCTCTCAGCAAGCTCTTGCAGCTCCCGTTTCTTCTCCGTTTGCTCCTGCTCATATCCGTTTGCCATGGAGTCGTAGCGTGCGGGTGTAATTCTTCCCGATACTCTGTCCTCGTACAAGCACCGAATGATGTTGTCCAGGTCTTGGATTCGCTTTTCGAGCTGCTCCTTTTGTATCCTGGCATT
>JAFTMF010000178.1 GCA_017452565.1 Clostridia bacterium | reverse complement strand
TCGGAGTATGCAGTCTGGTCCATCAGGTCGATCATATCAGCGTCGTCGCCGCCACGGGAGTACTTAACCTTTACGGCAGCCTCAAAGTATACGGGACGAACGGTCTTACGGGATTCCATCTCCATTGCTTCCAGTATCAGAGCGGCGTTGGGAACCTGCTCGCAAGCGTTGTTAATACCGTAGAGAGATACGCCGTCATGGATGGAGGAGATGTAGTTCTCCTGATCAGCGGAGAGCTTGGGGTTGGGCAGAATGCCGTAGTCGCTGACCATATCACGGAGGTACAGCTCAGCCTGATTCAGACGGCCGCCTGCAAATACTGCCTCTTCTTCAGCGAACTTGTTCATTGCGGCAACCATATCAGCACCGTAATCGTGTACGCCGGGCTGAGACAGCAGAGCTGCGAACTTATTCATAAAGGATTCCAGAGTCTTGTTACCGGAGGTGAAGGTATACTCGATGGAACCGTCCTCGTGGCGGTAGGAATACATAACGCCGGAGGAGATTGCCAGACCGTTGGTGTTATCGTGAACGGGCTGTGCGATTGCCAGGATGTCGCCGGTGCTGGTCTTATCGTCGTTGTCGGAGTCTTCCCACAGGGTAGGAGCCATCTCTGCCAGCAGGTCCAGAGACCACTTGCCGTCACGAACCAGATCGTATACGTTGCCGTAGGTTTCGGCCAGCTTTTCGTTGTACAGAGTGTGGTTTACAAAGTAGCAGTAGTAACCGCCGGAGTAACGCAGGCAAAGGTCGCCGGTTACCCAGTATCTGCCCTTACCAACCAGCAGACCGTCGTTGTAGGTGCTGGGCCAGTAGGGAGCGTCAAAGTTCATATAGTTGGCAGCTTCGGGATAGTCCTCGCCCAGCTTGGTGAGGTCATATACAACGCCGCGCAGAGCCAGCTGAACGTCGTCGTACTGACGGGCGCCCAAAATATCGTAATCGGATACGCCTGCAATCAGCTGAGACTGAATGGACTTGTTCAGACCGCCGGGGATGTAGTCTACTACCTCGATGGAGCAGTTGAAGTACTGTTCGATCTTTGCATTTCTCTCGCGAACTGCAACGTCTACGATATCCTCGCTCTCCTCGTCATCGGAGCGGATGGAACGCAGGTGGAAGCCGTCGCCGTCGGTTTCCGCAACGCAGAAGCCGATAACCGCGCCGTCCATATCTACCTGAGGCAGCTGGGTAACGTCGTACACTTCATCGCCGTTGGGGGTGCCGGTGGTAACGCCGGGCTTTTTGTCATCGGTATTTGCGCAGGACGCCAGAGTCAGGACAGAGCCGGCAGCAAGAACCAGACCGAGAAGCAGTGCTGTAAATTTCTTTTTCATGGGATCGTTTCCTTTCAAAAATTCTTATATTCCAAGTGGGCAGGCCCGCCCTTACTCGGACTTCTACATTTAACATTATACGGTAAACCCATATGCTTGTCAAGAAACGAAAGAAACAAGTGGATTTTTTTACAATTATTACGAATGTTTGTATTCAAAATTCCAACCTAATTCCGGCGGAGCGGTTGACAGAAATCGGGCAATATGCTAAAATGAAGGCAATACGAAAAGAGTGATCGGCATCCTGCGCTTCATTCCCATTGATGCAGAAGATGCAGAAGATACAGAAAGGAATCAAACTTATGAAAAATCTGTTGTTGCGCGGTGAGTGCGCCCCAAAGCTTTACGAAGCGGTGAGCAAACTGCCCATCTGTGACTATCATTGCCACCTTTCCCCCAAGGAAATCTACGAGGACAAGCCCGCCACCGATCTCACCACCCTGTGGCTTGCAGGCGACCACTACAAGTGGCGTCTGATGCGTCAGAGCGGCATTGAGGAGAAATATATCACCGGCGACGCTTCTCCCCGTGAAAAGCTCCGTGCTTATGCAAAGGCGATCCAATATGCCGCCGGCAACCCCCTCTATCTGTGGACCAAGATGGAGCTGGCTGCTTATTTTGGCATTTACGATCAGCTGACTCCCGAAAACTCCGACGAGATCTACGATCGTGCCGCTGCCGCCATCCGCGAGCGTGCCCTCTCCCCCCGCAAGCTCATCAAGATGAGCAACGTAGCGCTGGTTGCCACCACCGACGATCCCGCCGACTCTCTGGAGTGGCACGAGAAGATCGCCGCAGACGAGACATTCCCCTGCAAGGTGCTTCCCTCCTACCGTCCCGACAAGATGCTCCTCTGCCGTGCCGCCGATTACAAGGACTATCTCTCCCGTCTCTCTGCCGCTGCCGGCATTGAGATCACCGACTATCCTACCCTGATCGCCGCCGCAAAGGCACGGCTGGATTTCTTCGTAGCCCACGGCTGCAAAGTCACTGACCTTGGCATTCCCGCATTCCCTGCTTCCATCGGCACACCTTATCAGGCACACGTTTCCTTTGCAAAGGTGCTGGCAGGTGAGGAGATCACCGAGGTCGAGTTCGACGCCTTCCTCAGCCGTGCGCTGATTGATCTGTCCAAGCTGTACAAAGAGCGTGGTTTGCTTTCCCAGCTGCACCTTGCCGTCCAGCGGAACGTGAACCCCACCCTCTTCGCTACCGTTGTCGTGGACGCCGGCGGCGACTGCATTGACGATCCCATCCCTGCGGTTGCACTTTCCAAGCTCCTTGCTGCAATGGAAGAAAACGACGGACTTCCCTACACCGTTCTCTACACCCTCAAACCCTCTATGGTAGATGCCATGGTGTCGGTTGCAGGCTCCTTCCGTGGCGTGCAAGTGGGCGCCGCTTGGTGGTTTATGGACCACACCGGCGGTATCCGCAAGGTAATGCAGTCCATCTCCGAGATGGGTCAGATCGCCTCCTTCTACGGAATGCTCACCGACTCCCGCAGCTTCCTTTCCTACACCCGTCACGATTACTTCCGCCGCATCCTCTGCACCTTCATCGGTGAGATGGTGGACGCAGGCGAATTTGCCGAAGAAGCCGCCCTTCCGCTGGCTGAAAAGATCTGCTTCTACAACATCTACAACCGACTCTTCCCCGAGGTATCATTATGACATCCAAGAAACTTCGCCTTGCCATCGTCGGGCTTGGCAATATGGGCTCTGCGCATATGATGAATATCCTTACCGGTAAAGTTCCCAACGTGGAGCTTACCGCCGTGTGCGATATCCGTCCCGACCGTTTGGCCCTTGCAGAAGAGAAAGCTCCCGAGGTAGCCCGCTACCTTCAATTCGACGAGCTGATCGCATCGGGTAAAGCGGATGCGCTGCTCATCGCTACGCCCCACTATTTCCATCCGCCCATGGCTATTGCCGCTTTTGAAGCGGGACTCCACGTCCTCACCGAAAAGCCTGCAGGCGTGAGAGTGTCCGACGTCACCCGGATGATTGATGCCGCCGACCGCTCCGGAAAAGTATTTGGAATTATGTTCAATCAGCGCACCGGCGAGCTTTTCCAAAAAGCCCGTGCAATGGTGCAGGAGGGTACGCTTGGCAAGCCCCGTCGCCTCACTTGGATCATCACCAACTGGTATCGCACCGACGCTTACTATCAGAGCGGCGACTGGCGGGGCTCCTATTCCGGCGAGGGCGGCGGCGTGCTGCTCAATCAAGCCCCTCACAATCTGGATCTGATGCAGTGGATTTTTGGAATGCCCTGCACCCTCAGCGCCTCCTGCACGTCGGGCAAATACCACGACGTGGAGGTGGAGGACGAAGCCATCCTGACGATGGAATACGAAAACGGCGCCACCGCACAGTTTATCACCACTACGGGGGAATATCCCGGCACCAACCGTCTGGAAATCGTAGGCGATCGGGGCAAGATCGTGCTGGAGGGCGGCCTGCTCCGCCACTGGGACAACGGCTTCTCGACGGCCGAGCACAGCAAAACGGCAGACACTGCCTCCTGCGGCATCAAACCCATTTACACAGAATACAAAGCCTCTGCTCCCGAACGGGGACACGCAGGCGTGCTCACCGACTTTGCAAAGGCGATCCTCTCGGGCACACCCCTGGTTGCCGACGGCAGAGAGGGTATTCGGATGCTCACCCTTGCCAACGCCGCCTACCTCTCCACTTGGGAGGGACGTAAGGTAGCACTCCCCCTCTCTGCCGAGGATATGGAGCGCTTCAACGCACATCTTGCCGAGCGTGCGTCCAAATCGAAAATGCCCCAAACCGAGTCTAAGTCGGTCCCCACCGGCAAGATCAGCTCCAGATGGAAGATCAATTGGACTTGAGAACACAATACCATTACAGGAGATAGGAATTGCTTCCTATCTCCTGTTTTTATGCATATCTTCCCTTGAATCATCTTTTGTTTCCAATTTTGCTAAAAAGCACTTGACAGCAACTCGCGGATATGGTATAATGAAATAAAATCAAGAGATTGGTTATAAACAACTCTTAACTTTAAGGAGTCAATTATGGAAGTCGTTCTGTTTATTCTGGGCATTGCACTGGCATTTTTTCTGTATCCCTTCCTCCGCACGGGTGTAAAGCGGATTCTGATGGTCGGCAAACTCAAGAAATTCTGCCGTACCAATGGATATACCCTCACACCTGTAGGCAAATTCTGGATGTTTGCCCGCCGATTGGGGAAAAACTGCGACTTTTATATTGAAACTCCCGACACCGTCTACGCCGTCAAGCTGTTCGGACTGCGCAAACGAAGCCAGTATCTGATCTTCACCCGTGAGGGCTCCTTCTATATTCGGAATTTCATTCACGTTTTTTCTCCTTACGGCGGCGGTGCGCGGTTTTATCGTGATTCCAAGCCCCGCAAGCTCCCCGATTACAATTTTCGCGTGAACTTCCGTGACGAGTGGTATCTGAAATCCATCCGCACCGTGCTCCTGCTCAATCCCACCTGTGCGGAAGTGCATATCAACCGTGTAGACAAAGAAAGCTCCGTGGGCAACGGTGAGGCAATTGCAGGGATGACCCTCTACACTCTATCCGGCTTACTGAACGAACTGGAGGTATCCAAATGGGCGTAATCTCGATGCTCTCGGGAGATGCCAATCGGATGTATGATCGGCAACTCTTTACCGATTTGCAGATGGATAAGATCCTGTCCGACCGCGCGATTCGGATTCTCCGCATCCCCTGCCCCGAAGCGATGATCGAGCTTCGGCAAAGTCTGTTCGTATCTATGGACGATCCGCAATTTTCGAAACAGTTGAACGATTTCCGCAGTGCGCTTTTGAATCTGTCAAGTTTCGTGACCCGATGGAGCGAAGCTCGGGCAGATTTGGAGAAAAACTGCATTCATCTCCACGCAATTTCCGCCTACGTTGAGGTTTGCCGCCGCTTGGAGCAGTTGGGAAAAACCAATCGTTTGATGAAGCATCTGTGGGATGCGCTGAACTGCGCGGAACATCAGGCGCTGCTCCAAACTGTGCAAGCCGATCTGACCGAAGCGTTTACACAGGTCAAAGCTATGGAACGCTCGGTGTTTTATATGGCAGACAGCGCAGAGTTTGCAGATCGTGCGTGGCTTTTGAAGGATACAACCATTGAATCCTATGAAGTACGGCTGTCAAATTTGGCGAAGCGGCTGAACATAGAGCTTGAGCAAAGTCGGGAGCAGTCCCTGCATCTCGACGAGGCGTTGGACGAAGCCTATGCGGAGCTGTACGGCGAAGAAATCCGCTATATCAACGGAATATGCGAACAATATCCTATGTCAATTTTGCGCGAGCCGCTGATCTGGCCGGACGAACTATCGTTTTTCGCCGATATCCATCAGCTCTGCCAAACCGCACGCGAGAAAGAGATCGCCGTTTGCATTCCCGCCATCGCAAGCACGCCTTGCTATCGGGCAAAGAACGCCTACGATATTACGCTGACGGCGAAAAATCCCGATGTCATCGTCCCCAATGATATTGATTTTTCCAAAAATACGTCATTTTATTTTCTCACCGGTGCCAACGGCGGCGGCAAAACTACCTATCTCCGCACGGTGGGCGTGAATCTCCTGCTGGGCTTGGCAGGATGCCCTATGTTCGCAGAAACAGCGAAAATCTATCCCTTTTCCGGCGTTTTCAGCCATTTCCCCGAAGCGGAAGACTTTAACGGCATGGGTCGGCTGGACAGCGAAACACTGCGCATCCAAAAAATCTTGGAGCGAGCGGAGAAAGCGTCCTTTCTTCTGCTCAACGAAGCATTCAGCGCCACCGACGAAGAGAAGGGCTTACAGCTTGCCGTAGAAACGGCTGAGACTCTGCGGGATCGTGGAATTTTCGGCTTGTTCGTCACCCACTTTTTAGAGGTGAAAACCAAGGGTTTCCCCTTGCTGTCTGCGGTGGTAGAGGATGACGAGGCTCATCGGCGCACCTATCGCATCCTGCCAACGTCGGGGGCAAGCTCCTCTTATGCAGAGGATATTTTGCGAAAATACAAATTGGATGCGGCATCATTAGCCACAAGGGGGCGATAAAATGGCAATCAGCTTATTATATCGAAGTGAAGAAGCCCTCCAAACCGTTGGCAAAGTAGGCAAAGACACCCTTGCTCAGCTGGCAGTGGAGAAAATCACCCGCCGTTTGGGGCTGTCCCAAAGCGATGCCCGCTATTTTCAGCAGATTTTGTCGGCTCCCCTGATCAACCAAGAGGACATCGCCTACCGCAGTCGGGCAATGAGCGAATTTGCAGGGCATCCCGATTTATTGGAACGGTTGGCTGAACAGTTCGATCGGCTCTCTGGTCTGAAATCCGATTTTGAGGATCTGAAAAAGGAAAAACGCCAACTTCAGCGCGCCACTATCGGCGAAGCCATCCCCGATGCGGCAAAAAATCACCTGCGGATGTCGGCAATGCTCTTAAAGCGTTGCTTGGTATTGCTGAAGGCGATCCGAGAGACCGTGGAGTCCTACGATCCGAGCAGCGAAGCACTCACCCGTCTGCAAAGCGAGCTTAGAAGCGTCACCGCCGAGGGAGCGTTCGAAGAGCTCTGCGCACTCTGCTCCGAGTTGGAGCAATTTTCCGAGACCAGCGGCACGGCACTTGACCTTCGCCTCGGCGAGCTTGGAGGGATCGTATCCGCTCAGCTGACAGATCGCCATCGGGTTCCCTTCCGAACGCCGGGCGAGAAAAAGAAAAAGCGGTGGTTCACAAAGAACGAGGAAGAAGCACCCGTGGAAGCCGCGCCTATTTCGCTGTCTTACAGCGCCCTATCACCCAAATTGCGGGCAGAGGCAATGACCTCCCTTGCCCGTCAACTGGATCGGATGTCCCAACAGTTGTTTGCTCGCTTTTTGCCTATCGACCGTGAGCTTTCCTTCTATCGGTCGGGGGTAAAATATCTGCAATACTTGCAGGAAAAGGGGATTTCCGTTTGCTATGCAGAGATTGTGGAGGGCAATTGTCTCGCCTTCGAAGCGCTCTGCGATCCGCTTTTGCTGCTGTACAATGACGATCCCACGAGTGTAGTCGCGAGTTCCCTTCCCGCCCACAGCGCATCGGGGATTGCGGTCTTCGGCAGCAACGGAAGCGGCAAGACGGTTTGGCTGAGATCGGTGGGACTCTGCTGTTTGTTTGCCCAAAGCGGTCTGCCCATTCCTGCAAAATCGGTGCGAATCAGCCCCTATCGGCAGATTCTCTCCCACTTTTCCACCGCAGAAAAAGAGTTCGAAGCCGGCAACGAAGCAGGACGGTTTGAGCAGGAGGTGCGGGAGGTGGCAACAATCGTGGACGAGATTGAGGGGCACTCCTTGGTTTTGCTCAACGAAACCTTCCAGACTACTGCATACGCCCAAGGTGCAGAAGGTCTTTCACCCATCCTGCGCTATCTCGCAGGCCGAGGATGCCGATGGATTCTTACCAGCCATCTGACAAAGCTGCAGGAGCAGCTTACATCCGAGGAAACTCTGATTTGCAAGACCGACTCGAAGTTTGCAGTTCAAGTCATCAATTCATAAGCCCACAACGCCAAAAACCGCCTCGTTTGAGGCGGTTTTTGCATCATCAATATCGGTTCACGATGGGGCTCAGCTTTGCTTCCAGCGTTGCCAGATAGCCGTCCAGAGCCGCATCGTAAGCCGTTTTCAGCTTCGCTTCGCCCGAGAGCATCCACGCGGTGAGACTTGCAGTGGCTGCCGCCAGATCGTCGGGAAGGGGGAACTCATCCTCTTCGTCCAGCGGATAGACGGGAGCAGGCAGATCGTGTCCCGCCAGCAAGCCTTTGGGATAAAGCATCCGAACCGCAAACTCCAGCAGTGCCTGCAGTCGCTCCAGCGTGATGGGATCTTTCAGCGAAAAGGTGGGCGTGACCGCAATATAGTCGGGGGTCAGCGACAGCGTCGCTACGCCGTCATCGGGGAGAGAGCCCACACCGCCGTCAGAACCTCCGGAATCACCGCCCGATCCGTCATCGGGATCGGGATCGGTATCGGTGGAGGTGTCCTCCTCCACGGCAGGAGTCAGCATCGCCTTGGCTAAGCGCAAAACGTCAGCGTTTTTCATCAAAATCGCCTACTTTCTCAGGCTACGGACAGATTCAGAACCACCAGCTCCTCGGGATAAAACCCGGTAGCGCCGTAGTGATGCAGACACTTCACCGCATCGGCAAAGCGCTTCTCGGGGCGGAAAGCCTCCACGCTCTTCAGCTGCTCGGCAAAGGCAATGGCACGCTTGGTACGAGCCATACAATGCCAGGTGTTGCCATCCTTGGCGATGTTATTGGACACGTAGACGTCAAAGCCTACGAAGGTGCCCAGATAACCGTTGGTCAGCGCCTCGGTGTTGTCGGTGCCGGTGAGGATCTTCGCCTTCAGGATCAGAGCAGCGATGGCGGGAGAGACCTCCAGCACCACGGAGGTGTTGCTGTTCACGTTGTTCTGCATCAGCTTCTGTCTGGTCTCGATGAGGATATCCACGATGGAGTCGGCAGTCACACCGGTCTTGGCAATGACGTTATCCTCGTCTGCCTCGGTGTACAGGGTATAGACGTACTTGTCTGCCTCGTCTGCCAGCGCACAAGCGGCCTAACGCATTGCACCCTGCATCAGATTGGGCTTTGCCTGCACGCGATCAACGTCGTCGATCTTGAAGCAGAACGCCTTTGCACGGTCGATGTTCAGAGTGATATTCGCACCCTCTGCCAGTGCTTCGGGAGCGTTCATATCGGTGTCACGGGTGTAGTCGAAGACGCTGATGGGGCCGATGGAATTGATTACCACAGTGTCGCCCTGATTGCGGATTTCGCCTTCAAAATCGCGGTTGCAGTTCATAACCGCTACGTACTCCTTGTC
>JAFTMF010000177.1 GCA_017452565.1 Clostridia bacterium | reverse complement strand
TTTTTTAAAGAAAAGTTGCGACGCATCAGTTCCTCCTATACGGATAGATTAATTGATCTGCAGATATTCATTTTGAATTCGCTCTCTATCGAGAGCGAATTTCTCATTCTAACCAAAATTTTTTCTGTTTTCAAATCATTTCACTACAAATTGCAAAAACTTTTTCTTTCTCCGTCAAAATTTCGCCAAATCGGTTTACTTTTTCCTTCGCTTGTGCTATAATGATTGGGAATATTCTCATTTTCGAAAAATTTACTAAGCACCCGGTTTACCAAGTGATACTTTACCCTGAAAAGAGGTTTTTACTTTGAAATATCTGGTTTTGTTGTGCGATGGCATGGCGGATGAAAAAATTGAAGCACTGGGCGGCCGCTCCCCTATGGAAGCCGCCAACAAGCCCTGCATGGACTATCTCTGCGCTCGCTCCCTTGCGGGTACGGTGTATAACGTCCCCGTTGGTATGGTGCCCGAAAGCGATACAGCCAATCTGGCTGTTATGTCCTACGATCCGAAGGTTTATTCCAAGGGTCGATCGCCGCTGGAAGCAATGTCGATTGGTCTTACTATGAGCGAAACAATGACTGCCATTCGCTGCAACGTAGTCACCCTTTCCGAGGAAGAAGGCATTGATTATACCGAGCGCACCATCCTCGACCATTCTGCCGACGAGATCTCCACCGAAGAGGCCGACGAGCTGATCAAAGCCGTGGAAGAAGCGCTGGGCGGCGGGGATCGCCATTTCTACACCGGCATTTCCTACCGTCACTGCCTGCTGTGGGACAATGCGCCCACCCCCGTGGATTTCGCCCGCCCTCACGATCACCTCGGTCAGGTGATCGGCCCTTGTCTGACTACCAATCCCGAGGCTGACGGCTATCCTTATTACGAGCTGATGCGTGCATCCTATGACGTGCTCAATCATCATCCCATTAACGAGGCCCGCCGAGCAAAAGGCCTGCGTCCTGCGAACTCTATTTGGCTGTGGTCTGCAGGAATGAAGCCTGCCCTTCCCTCCTTCCACGAAAAGTGGGGACTGAAGGCTACTGTCATCTCTGCAGTTGACCTGATCAAGGGCATTGCCATTTGCGCAGGAATGGAATCGGTGGACGTAGAAGGCGCTACCGGCAACTTCCACACCAACTACAAGGGCAAAGCCGATGCCGCCATCGAAGCGTTCCGTCGCGGACAGGATTACGTTTACATCCACGTGGAAGGCCCCGATGAATGCGGTCACCGCGGTGAGCTGGAGAATAAGGTTGCCTGCATCGAGAAAATCGATCAGGAGATCCTGCAGCCGGTTTACGAGTACCTTCTCCGAACCAAGGATGATTTCAAAATATTGGTTCTCCCCGATCATCCTACCCCTCTCTCTATTCGCACGCATACTGCTGATAAAGTACCTTTCTTCCTATATAATAATCGTTCGGAAGTAGAAGGTCCTGCCGTCTACAGCGAAGAAACGGCCGCCGCTACCGGTCTGCAGCTGGCCAAGGGTGAAGAGCTCATGGAGCTGATGACCTCAAAATCTTCGCCCAAATCCTTGGGCGCCGCTCGTGGCGCAAGTGTAAAACCCCGCACCAGCACTTCCTTCTTCTATGATTGGGTAGAGCTTGTGGGAGTTGCGCTGGTCACCGTTTTGCTTCTGATGACTCTTGGCGTTCGCCATTCCCCCGTAATCGGCAGCTCAATGTATCCCACGCTCATCGGCAAGCCAACCGGCTCTTACGATACCCTTTACACCAAGTCGCAGGGCTATGACGTGCTTCTGATCTCTGGACTGTTTTACTCTCCTCAGAACGGCGATATCGTGATCGTGCAGATGCCTACCAACACCCAAGAGCCCCTGGTAAAGCGTGTGATTGCAACCGAGGGTCAGCACATCAAAATTGATTTCAACGATTGGAAGATCTGGATCGATGGAAATCTGATTGAGGAAGACTATATCAACTATCTGGAAGGCGTTCCTATGTCCCATTTCAGCCTGCCCACCACCAATGGCGTATGGGAAGGAACCGTCCCCGAAGGACTAGTGTTCGTTTTGGGCGACAACCGTAACAATTCTCAGGACAGCCGCTCTTTGGGATATATTGACGAGCGCTGGCTGGTTGGCCGCGTGGTAACCCGTCTGTCTCCCTTGGATCGCTTCGGCAAAGTAGACTAATTTTGTAAATCAAGGAGGAAGCTATGCCTTCCAATATTATTCAATGGTTCCCCGGTCATATGGCGAAAACCCGCCGTATGATGGCAGAATGTCTGCCGCTGGTGGATCTTGTCATCGAAATTCTCGATGCGCGCATTCCCACCTCGTCCAAGAATCCCGAGGTAGACCGCATCTGTAAAAACAAGCCCCGTCTGGTACTGCTCAGCAAGGCGGGTATGGCTAATCCCACCATCAATGCACGGTGGAAGGCTTACTACGCCGAAAAAGGCATCCCTTGCCTGCTGTGCGACTTCATTTCCAAGAACGGCATGGACGGCATCGTCCCTGCCGTCCGCGAACTGATGGCTGACAAGCTGGCTCGTTATGAGTCCAAGGGTATGCAGGGCAAGGCGCTGCGTGCTATGGTGGTAGGTATCCCCAACGTGGGGAAATCTTCCTTCATCAATGCTTGCTCCGGCACGAAAAAGGCAAAGGTGGAAAACCGTCCCGGTGTCACCGTGGATAAACAGTGGGTAAAGACCCCCTACGGCATTGAGCTATTAGATATGCCCGGCGTGCTGTGGCCTAAGTTCGAGGATGAAATCGTTGGACAGAACCTCGCCCTCACCGGCGCCATCAAGGATGACGTCCTGAATCTGGACGAGATGGCGGTGATCCTCTGCGGCAGACTGCGGAAGATCGCGCCGAATGCCCTTGCCGAGCGCTACAAGCTCACTCCCGAGGATTGGGACGGACTGGAGGATTGGGAGCTCTTTGAGCTCATCGGCAGAAAGCGCGGCTTCCTCATCCGTGGCGGCGAGATCGACTACGATCGCACCGCCAATATGCTGATTGACGAGTTCCGTGGTGTTAAGATCGGACGGATCAGCCTGGAAGTTCCCCCGGAGGTATAATATGCCCAGCTATGAATTTGAAAGTGCCGCTCTGGAGGCCGGCTATACCGTCATTGCCGGTACCGACGAAGCAGGGCGCGGACCGCTTGCAGGTCCCGTTTATGCTGCCGCCGTGATCTTGCCCATGGGGCTTGTAATCGACGGACTCAACGATTCCAAAAAACTCACCGAAAAGAAGCGGGAAGCTCTGTTCGACGTGATCTGCAAGGAAGCCCTCTCTTATGGAATCGCCTATGCTACTCCCGAGGAGATCGACGAGCTGAACATTCTCAACGCCTCCCAGCTGGCTATGCGCCGTGCGGTGGCGAAGCTCTCCCCTACCCCCGATCTGGTGCTGGTGGACGGTAACGTGGCACGGGAATTCCCGATGGACACCAAGACCGTGGTAAAAGGCGACGCTCTTTCTATGTCCATTGCAGCTGCGTCCATTTTGGCCAAAGTCAGCCGTGACCGTGTAATGGCAGAGCTTGCAAAAGAATATCCCCAATATCAGCTGGAGAAGCACAAGGGCTATCCTACGCCCTTACATATGAACTTGGTGCGGGAGCTGGGGCCCTCTCCCATCCACCGCAAAACCTTTTTGAAGTTTTTGGATAAAGACAAATGAGCACATCTCATCATTCCCCCGCTGAGCGTCGGGGCATCGGCAGATTCTGCGAGTCTGCTGTAGCCGATTATCTGACGGCACAGGGATATACCATCGTACAGCAAGGTTTTACCGTCAAGGGCGGTGAGATTGATCTGATTGCCGAGAATGATACCACCCTCCTGTTCGTAGAGGTGAAGGGTCGCACCGAGGGAGATCAGATCCGCCGATTCGGCAGACCTGCTATGGCGGTCAATGCGACAAAACGTGAGCATCTGCTATACGCCGCAAGGGAATACATCCGTCGCACCGGCAATCCAAAAAAGCCGCGGCTGGACGTTGCCGAGGTCTATATGTCCCCCGTGGAAGCGATTACCGAGCACGGATCGGAAGAGTGGATGGCATTGACCATCCGCTATTACCCTGCCGCCTTCCGCGGCTAACAAAGTTGGAGAGACTCTATGAAATATTTTGATCTTCATTGCGACACTCTTCCCATCGTTATGCATAAGCGCAAATCTTTAGTGAATAGCGGGATGATGGTGGATCTTGCCGATCATCCCTTTGAAAAGTACACACAGGTGTTGGCGGTGTTCAGCTATCCCTCTCTCTCTGCCGATGACGCCTACGATATTTTTTGGAAGTGCCGCACACACTTGGACGTGCTGTCCGATCTGCCCGAGAATTTCAGTTGCATTCTCGCCGTAGAAAACGGCAGTCTCATCGGCGATCAGCCTCAGCGGGTGGAAGCCCTTGCAGGTGCAGGGGTAAAACTGATGAACCCCGTTTGGGCAGGTGACAATCTCATTGGCGGTGCGTGGAATACCACAAACGGTCTGACCGCACTGGGTCGGGAGATCGTCTGCAGAGCCTTTGACAATGGCATCACCCCCGATCTCTCCCACGCCTCCGACAAGATGGCAAAGGAGATTCTGGAAATTGCCGAGCAAAAGGGAAAACCGGTCATCGCCAGCCATTCTTGCGCCCGTTCACTGCAAAATCTCGGTCGCAATCTCCCCGACGAGTATTTCCGTGAGATTGCCCGAAGCGGCGGTATCGTGGGACTATCCTTCTGTCCTCCTCATCTGTCGGATGGAGAATGCAATATGGAAACCATCCGTCGCCATTTGGAGCATTATCTCTCCTTGGATGGCGAGGACGTGATTGCCATTGGCGCTGACTGGGACGGCATCGACACCACCCCCGACGGCGTGGCTACCATCCGTGACATTCCCGCACTTGCCGACTATCTCCGCAGTTGCGGTTGGCCGGAAGAGCTGCTACACAAACTCCTCTATCAAAACGCCGCCGATTTCTTTGCGCGGCAGAATATACCGTTCTGATTCCCTCTCCTACATAATTCAGGAAAGGATTTTCCCCTATGAAAAAGATTTTACTTCTTGCCACCGGCGGCACTATCGCCTCCAAGGCAACCAATGCCGGGCTGGTTCCCCAAATTACCTCCGAAGAACTGCTGGCATTCGTTCCCGAAGTGGCAGCAATCTGTGCGGTGGACACTCTGCAGGTCTGTAATTTGGACAGCACCAATCTCCGCTATCCCGAATGGCTGAAAATCGCCAAAGCGGTGGAGGATCACTACGCCGATTACGACGGATTCGTGGTCACCCACGGCACCGACACGATGGCCTACACCGCCGCTGCGCTGTCCTATCTGATCCAGAACAGCAAAAAGCCTGTGGTACTTACCGGCTCGCAAAAATCCATCTACTCCCGTGACACCGATGCCCGCAGCAATCTGATCTCCGCTTTTCTCTTTGCGGCGGATCATCGTGCAAACGGCGTGCACATCGTTTTCGATAACAAGGTGATCCTGGGCACCCGTGCCCGTAAGACCCGTACCAAATCCTATAACGCCTTCTCCTCCATCGATTTTCCCGAGATCGCCCGCATCCGCGAGGGCGTGCTCTACTACTTTATTGAAGAAAAGGTGGAAGGTGATCCCATCTTCTATCACAAGCTGAATCCGCAGGTTTACGTACTAAAGCTGATTCCGGGGATGGATCCCGCCATTTTTGGCTATCTGAAGGCCCATTACGATGCACTGGTCATCGAATCCTTTGGTGTAGGAGGACTTCCCTGCTACGATGACGCCGACTTCACTGAGGCCATCCGTGATTTTCTGGATGCAGGCAAGACCATTGTGATGACCACCCAAGTCCCTCACGAAGGCAGTGACATGGGCGTGTATGAGGTAGGATATCGAGTAAAGGAGACCTACGATCTCATCGAGGCCTACGATATGACCATTGAGGCGGTCGCCACTAAACTCATGTGGATTTTAGCCCTCACCACCGACCGAGAGGAGATCAAACACCTCTTCTACCGTCCCGTGCAAAAGGACATCTTCTTCGGAGCGGCAAATTAACCGCTTTGTAAGCTTTACTTTATATTATTGCTTTATATTCAATTAACCCAGCGAGGTATCTATTATGGAACACATTCACTACATCAGCTCGCGCGGAAAATCCGCACCCGTAAAGGCATCTGAGGCCATTCTCCGCGGCATTGCCCCCGACGGCGGTCTCTATCTCCCCGAGCGCCTTCCTACTCTGACTACCGAGGATCTTTTCGCTCTGCTCCCTCTTTCCTATCCTGAGCGTGCGGCAAAGATTCTGTCCCTTTATCTCACCGACTACACCGAGGAGGAGCTTCTTGCCGATTGCAAAGCTGCTTACAGCGAGCGCTTCGTTCCCGCCCCCACCGGCATCCACGCTCTGCGGGAGGGCGTATCGGTACTGGAGCTGTGGCACGGTCCCACCTGCGCCTTCAAGGACATGGCTCTGCAGATCATGCCCCGTCTGCTCTCCCGTGCGCTGGAAAAGACCGGCGAGGCGCTGGATGCGCTGATTCTGGTAGCTACCTCCGGCGACACCGGCAAGGCGGCACTGGAAGGCTTCCGTGACGTGCCTCGCACTTCCATTCGGGTATTCTATCCCGTGGACGGCGTTTCTCGCACCCAGAAGCAGCAGATGGCAACCCAAGAGGGCGAAAACGTGGCCGTTACCGCCATCTACGGCAATTTCGACGATGCACAAAGCGGCGTGAAGCAAATCTTCGCCGATTCTGCAATGAAGGAGGCTCTGGCCGCACAGGGCAAGTTCCTGTCCAGCGCCAACTCCATCAACTGGGGCAGACTGGCTCCGCAGATCGTGTACTACGTATCGGCTTACTGCGATCTGGTGAACACAGGCACGATTCAGATGGGCAACACACTGGATATCACCGTTCCCACCGGCAATTTCGGCAACATCCTTGCCGCATGGCTGGCTAAGGGCATGGGCGTACCTCTGGGCAAGCTGGTATGCGCTTCCAACTCCAACAACGTCCTCACCGACTTCCTCTCCACCGGCACTTACGACCGCAACCGTCCCTTCCACACCACTGTGTCCCCCTCGATGGACATCCTCATCTCCTCCAACCTGGAGCGTCTGCTCTACTTTGCCGCAGGAGCGGAGCGTTGCGCCGTTTATATGAAAGCACTCTCTACCGAGGGCAAGTACACCGTGGATGCAGACGTGTTCGAGATCATCCGCCGTGACTTCGACGGCGATTACTGCTCCGAGGAGGCTTGCCTTGATCGGATCGCATCCACCTTTGCAAACTACAACTATCTGCTCGATCCTCACACCGCCGTTGCGGTGACCGCTGCTGAGCGCTATCTCTGCGGCAACGAGAGCGATCATATGCTGGTAGTTTCCACCGCATCCCCCTACAAGTTCACCCCTGCAGTAGCAAAGGCGCTGGGCATCCCCGCCACCGATGACGAGCAGGAATGTATGAATGCCGTTGCCGCCGCTACCGGTACCACTCCGCTGGAGCCCCTGACCGCTGTATTTACCAAGGAAATCCGCTTCACCAAGGTCATTGACAAAGCGGATATGGCAAAAGACGTACTTTCATAAGCCCTCCCCTTTGGAGAGGGGGAACCGCGGAGCGGTGGGAGAGGGATGCGAACTGTTGCTCTTGAAGTAGCGTAATCGTTTTTCCGGAAGAAGCAAAATAGTTTTGCATTGCATCACCACATTTCGGTAGTGCAAGCCGTTCGAACCTCTTCACCCGCTTCGCGGGAGCTTCCCCGGAGGGGAAGCCTTGGTGCGGTGCGAAGCCTTGGTGCAGTGCGAAGCCTTGGTGCAGTGCGAAGCCTTGGTGTGGTGCGAAGCCTTGGTGTAGTGCGAAGCCTTGGTGTAGTGCGAAGCCTTGGTGTGGTGCGAAGCCTTGAGGTTCTGCTCGTAGCGGTTCACAGCTCCTTGGGTTTGAAAGTTGCGCAAACCGTATCTTTGCCGGTTGGTGCGTAGGTGGGTCCTACGGCGATTTGTGCCGCCGAGCAGGAACAATCCTCGCAGTGATAGGCGCAGTTTTGCACCCGGCAGACGATTTGGCTATTGATCGCTTTCTCCTCTTTTTTCTCGCTTTGTTTCTTGTTTTCCATTTCGATAACCGTTCCCTTTCTACTGTTTTATCTATAGCATTTCCCATTTTACGGAATTTATCCAAAGGAGTTCTATATGGCACTGTTTACCATAGCAGACCCCCATTTTTCTCTTGCCAAGCCGAAGCCTATGGACATCTTCGGCAGTCGCTGGCAAAATCATACCGAGCGCTTCGTTAAGGGCTGGAAGGCCGTCGTGGACGAAGATGACACCGTTCTCGTAGGCGGCGATATTTCTTGGGGGATCTCTCTTGCAGAAGCCGGTCCCGATCTGGCGCTGATTGATTCTCTGCCCGGAAAGAAAATCTTTCTGCGCGGCAACCACGATTATTGGTGGAATACTCTGCAGAAAAACAAGGATTTTCTGGAGGCGGGCGGTCACTTTTCTATCGATTTCCTGCAGAATAACGCATTTGTCTGCGAGGATTTTGTAATCTGCGGCACTCGCGGCTGGTACAACGATCCCGGCACCGCTCCCAAGGAAACAGACTACAAAAAGATCGTCACCCGTGAGGCAATCCGGTTAGAGTTCTCGCTGAAAGCCGGTGCCGCAATTGCGGAAGGACGGGAAATCATCGCGTTTTTCCACTTCCCTCCTTATTTCGGAGACTACATTTGCCGGGAGCTCATCGATCTGCTCCACGCCTACGGCGTAAAGCGCTGCTACTTCGGACACATCCACGGGCAGTACCGTGTGCCCCCTTCTACCGAGTTTGAAGGCATTCGCTTTACTGTCACTTCGTCCGATTATTTGTCCTTTGTACCCCTAAAAATACTGCCAACCTGCTGATTTTTTCAAAAATCAGCAGGAAGTTTTCTTTTTCCTATTGACAAATCCGTATTTATTATGTAAAATGATTAGGTATGTATAATTAATACTTGTATAGTATGGAGGAATAGTAATATGACTTTGAAATCTGTTACCAGCCCCGAGACCAACGTTTCGGTTCTGGAAATTACCATCGACAGCGCAACCTTTGGCGCAGCTGTCACCAATGCATATAATAAAAAGAAGGGCTCCATCAGCATCCCCGGCTTCCGCAAGGGTAAGGCTCCCCGCTCCATCATCGAAAAGATGTATGGCGCTGGCTTCTTCTACGACGACGCTCTGAGCGAAGTTGTTCCCGCCGCTTATCAGGCTGCACTGGCTGAGTCCGGTTTGAACGTTGTTTCCGCTCCCGAATACGACGTAGTATCCATCGACGAGAATGGCGTTCTCTTTACCGCTAAGGTTTACACCAAGCCCGAGGTTTCTATCGAAGGCTACAAGGGCATTGAGATCACCCGCACCGTTGCTCCCGTTACCGATGCAGCTGTTGACTCCGAGATCGCTCGCGTTCAGGATCGTAACGCTCGCACCGAGGAAATCACCGACCGTGCTGCTCAGCTGGGCGACACTGTTAACATCGACTACGAAGGCTTCAAGGATGGCGTGGCATTCGACGGCGGCAAGGCTGACGGCCACAATCTGGAGCTGGGCTCCGGCTCCTTCATCCCCGGCTTCGAAGATCAGATCGTTGGTCACTCCGTTGGCGAGTCCTTCGACATCGAGCTGTCCTTCCCTGCTGATTACCACGCAGAGGAGCTGGCAGGCGCAGCAGTTACCTTCAAGATCAACCTGAACGGTATCTCCACCAAGATCCTGCCCGAGCTGGACGATGATTTCGCAAAAGACGTTTCCGAATTCGACACTTTGGATGAATACAAGGCTGACGTTCGGGCGAAACTGGAAGCAGACGCTGCAAAGCGCGCTGACAACGAGGTTGACAGCCAGATCATCGAAGCACTGGGTGAAAAGCTGGTTGCCGAGATCCCCGAGCCTATGATCGTAGCAGAGACCGAGAACTTCGTTCGCGACTACGACAACCGTCTGCGTATGCAGGGTCTGAAGCTGGATGATTACCTGAAGTACACCGGCATGACTCTGGATGACGTTCGCACTCAGATGCGTCCCCGTGCAGAGAGCCAGGTTAAGACCCGTCTCGCTCTGGAAAAGATCGCTGAGCTGGAAAACGTAACCGTTACCGACGAAGAGGTTGAAGCTGAGATGACCAAGCTGGCTGAGGCTTACAATATGGAGCTCTCTCGCGTAAAGGCTCTGGTTGATCCTGCTGACGTAAAGGCTGACGTTGCTATTCAGAAGGCAGTTCAAATCGTAAAGGACAACGCTGTTATCACCGACGCTGCTCCCGAGACCGCTGAATAATCTTTCCGGAAGATTATCACCGTTTCAAACATTTATAGTTCACATCGGGGGAAATCCGAGAGCTATGCTCCGGTTCCCCCGCTTTTCTCCCCAAGGCCCTATAGGCTGCAACCAATTCCATGAAAGGCAAGGTAAACACTTATGGCACTGGTACCAACCGTTATTGAACAAACCGGTCACGGCGAACGAGCATATGACATTTACTCCCGTCTCCTCAGTGACCGCATCATCTTCCTCTCCGACGAGATCAACGACGTAACGGCATCTCTCACCGTTGCACAGCTTCTCTTCTTGGAGGCACAGGATCCCGAACGAGACATTTGTCTCTACATTAACTCTCCCGGCGGCTCTATCTCCGCAGGTCTTGCCATTTTCGATACGATGAACTACATCAAGTGCGATGTATCCACCATTTGCATCGGTATGGCTGCCAGCATGGGCGCATTCCTGCTGTCTGCAGGCGCAAAGGGCAAGCGCTATGCACTTCCCAACGCTGAGATTATGATCCATCAGCCTTTGGTGGGCGGTATGCAGGGTCAGGCTTCGGATATCAAGATTCACGCTGAGCATCTGCTACGCACTCGCGAGAAGATGAACACCATCCTCGCTGCTAACACCGGTAAGACCGTAGAAGAAATCGCCCGCGATACCGAACGTGACAACTTTATGTCTGCCGATGAGGCTTGCACCTACGGCATCATCGACCGCGTGATCGATAAACGCATCTGACAGAACAAGGAGGTTAGCAATGGCTGACAACCGACAAACCAACGATAAAATCCGCCGCTGTTCCTTCTGCGGTCGCACCGAGCGACAGGTTAACTTTTTGATCCCCTCCCCTTCCGGCGCCTGCATCTGCGACGTCTGCGTGGAGGTTTGCGCTGACATCATCGACGAGGAAACTACCGTCGTTCAAGAGTCCACTTTAGCGATGGATACCCTGCCCCGTCCCGCAGAAATCAAGGCGCAACTGGATGAGTATGTCATCGGACAGGACGCTGCCAAAAAGGCGCTGTCTGTGGCAGTATATAACCACTACAAACGGATCCTTTCCAAGGGTCTGGATAAGAAAAAAGGCAGAGGTCGAAAGAAGAAACAGCCCGAATCTCCCGTAGATACCGTTGAGATTCAGAAGTCCAACGTACTTCTCCTGGGTCCTACCGGCGTGGGGAAAACCTTCTTGGCACAGAATTTGGCGCGTGCTTTGAACGTGCCCTTTGCGATTGCCGACGCCACCACTCTCACCGAGGCCGGCTACGTAGGCGAGGACGTGGAGAACATTCTGCTCCGCCTTCTGCAGGCTGCCAACTTCGACGTAGAGCTGGCCGAGCGCGGCATCATCTACATCGACGAGATCGACAAGATCTCCCGCAAGAGCGAGAACCGCTCTATCACCCGTGACGTTTCGGGCGAGGGCGTTCAACAGGCACTGCTGAAGATTTTGGAAGGTACCGTTGCCAACGTTCCCCCTCAGGGCGGACGAAAGCATCCCGGTCAGGAGTTTATTCAGATTAACACCGAGAATATCCTCTTCATCTGTGGCGGCGCATTTGACGGTTTGGAAAAGACCATTTCCAAGCGTGTCTCCGAGAAGGCTTCTATGGGCTTTGGCGGTCATCTGGTAAAGAAAGACAGCGAGGAGCAGGACGATCTGCTCTCCAAGGTGACTCCTCACGATATCGTGAAGTTCGGTCTGATCCCCGAGCTGGTGGGTCGACTGCCTATGATCGTGAGCCTCGACAGTCTCAATGCCGATCTGCTCACCAGAATTCTCACCGAACCGAAAAACGCACTGACCAAGCAGTATCAGGCTCTGCTTCTGATGGACGGCGTCAGCCTCCAATTCGAAGACGAGGCACTGAAGAAAATCGCCGAGCTGGCCATCTCCCGCAAGACGGGCGCCCGCGGTCTGCGTGCAATTCTGGAAGAGATTATGCTGGATCTGATGTACGATATTCCCTCCCGCGACGACGTGGAGAAGGTCATCATCACTCCCGGTGCGGTGGATAAAACCGAACAGCCACAGCTGGTGCTGAAATCAGTGGCGATCCCTGCTGCGGCTGAAGTTGCCGAGCTTCCCGAAGCAGTAGAAGTAACAGAATAACAAAAGATCCCCCGAGCGTCTGCAAAATTAGCGGTAAAATGAAATTAGCCACCACGATTTTTGTGGTGGTTTTTTTCATACGCAGAAAACAAAGAAAAAGCCCCGCGCGAGGCGGGGCAGAAAGTTATTTGGATGCTTTGTTACGAACGCGAACTATGAAGTCGCTCTCAATTCCGTCAAAAAGAATATCCAGTATTTTAATTATTTTTTCTTTATAACTGCTATCATTTTCGGTTTCAGAAAGCGCAGTCAAATGATAGGACAAAAGCCATACCAACGGTTCTATTGCGGACTTTGCCACTTCGTTTTTCTCGGCATGGTCATTCAAAATACGAACCAATGCGGTTTCTCTTGTCTTATACAGATTGGGAAGTTTGGCAGCGTATTCTACTGCTTTCTCATAATCCCCGTATCTATAATATGCATCGGAAATATTGAACAGCGCGGCACCTCTAATTTCGGAATCATCACAGTATCTAAGAATCTGTTCATGAAGTAAAATGGATTCTCTTAAATATTCTTTCTTCTCCTTTTCAGTACCGTCAAGTCGTTCAAGCGAAGCGGATAATTGAATCAGCAACAATGCATTATTAGGATAGATTTTTAACGCATTTCGCATGAGTTCAACATTTTCTTTGTGGGCTCCTTTTTCTCTGTTTTCCTGCCATTTCTGATTGATATCGTCAAGTCTTTGTGCAGAGGATATTTCATCCATGCCAATCAACTCGTCAACGGATACACCAAAATAATTTGCAAGTGTGGGAAGCGTCGTGATGTCCGGATATCCATCACCTCGTTCCCATTTGCTGATGGCTTGATATGAAATGCCAATATGAGCTGCCACCTCTTCTTGGGTCAAATCTCTGTTACGGCGCAATTTCTTCAGCTTATCGTCAATCATTAATTCCATAGTATTAACCTCCAAATTAAGTTATTCCGACGCGTCTGAGTATATTATACAGCGTTTTGAATTATAAATCAATAACCGCAACATAGACCGGATTCTACTAATCGT
>JAFTMF010000176.1 GCA_017452565.1 Clostridia bacterium | reverse complement strand
AAATTACCGCTTGAACGTGAGCTTGCAAACAAACATAGCCGTATTGTCGGCGGTATTACCGTAAGCATAAATACAGTCCGCCTCCCGATCACAGTAAACACGAAGCTCTGATTCCGGCGGCACTTCCTTGCGGTAATCGACTTGAAAGCTCTCAATCTCTTCCTCGCGGGTGGGATTGATGGCATTCATCACGTAATTGGCATATTTTACGTTATTGACGTGTTCGTTGATGTCCAGATCGCTAAAGCCTGCATGGACAACGTATGCGACCTTTGACTCAGGGAGAACGCGCTGTATTCTGTCCAGCCTTTTGTCACACATCAGCTCAGTATGGAACTCGAAGTCCATCGGATAAAGAGTCGGCATCCAGCGAAGATTGCGCTCAACGCTGTCCATAATCACCCACTCGGAGCTGCCTTCGACCAAACGCTCACCGTTTTCATCCTCGATGCAATATTCTCTTCTATGGGAAAGCCGACGGGGTTCCAGCGGCCAAGTTTTCACCTTCACGGTCTGATAACGGTGTGCAGGTGCCAAAAAGCGAAATTTCACGCGCACCAACGCCCACATCAAAGAACGCTTGTGCAAGGTTTCATATCCGATTCCCAGCTGATCGGCGTGCTGACCTGCAGCATCCTGAAACAAATCCAGTACCGCTGCGGGATGCAGACGATCGAATTTATCAAAATCGCCGGCACGCAAAGTATATTCTTTTTCAAAAATTCGATTCATAATGGCTCTCCTTTTTAGCTAATCGCTTTTTGTTGACCTTTCAACAATATTAGTATAGCATATATTTGTTGAAATGTCAACAAGATATTGAAATATTCACAATTTTGTGTTATACTGTATAAAACGAAGTGCAAAGTGGCGGCACTTCTTGTGTTTCAAAACCAATGGAAACGAGGTTCGCTATGTCTGCTACCCGAAAAAGATATATTCTGCGATTGATCGGACGGATTATCGTATTCATCCTATGCGTGGTCTTCTGCATCTGCAAACCCGAGATTTTTGACCTTTTGGACGGCTGGAACTTTTTCAAAAGCCTTTCCATCCTCCATTTGCTGTGGGGTATTTGGGTAATCGATATGATCCTGCAGATCATTCCCATCAAAAACAAGATTGCGCTGGGCTCACAAAAGCTGTTCGCTAACCGGTTTCGTCCGATCCGCGACAGAATCAATTATCCCGCCCTGCGCAAGTACATCGTTACCACCACCAAATCGGCATATTCCGTTTTGATTTTTTGGGGTCTGCTGGTACTGGTCATCGGGATTTTGTATTACTGCGGTGTACTGAATCGCTTAGGACTGTTTCTGATTTCGGTTGCGTTTTACGTTTGCGACCTCATCTGCGTTCTGATCTGGTGTCCCTTCCGCTTGATTATGAAAAACAAATGCTGTACCACCTGCAGAATCTTCAATTGGGATCACCTGATGATGTTCTCTCCCCTGATTTTTGCGGGCGGATTTTTCTCCGTCTCCTTGGTGGTACTGGCCTTTGCCGCTTGGCTGGTGTGGGAGCTGTGCGTGCTGATTTATCCCGAACGCTTCTGGGAAATCTCCAACACTGCTCTGCGCTGCTCGGAGTGCACCGACAAGCTCTGTACGCAATACTGCAAGAAGCTCCGCTGAGTTTGACCGTAACTACATAACGAAGAACGAAAAATCACCCCGATGGGGTGATTTTTCGTTTGGAATGACCGTCAATCCGTTATTTGCCGTAGCTGCAACGAATCAATAAATACTCGGAGTTTTTGGAGTTCTTCACGAATACCGTCAGCGCATAATCGCCTTCCTGCAGTTTGCTTGCTCCGGCGTGCTTGGAATGCTGGATCGTATCCACTCGGTAGGTGTATTTTCCGCCTTCCATATCGGTGAGGATGATCTGGTCACCTACGTCCATTTTCGTGACGAAATCCAACTGCGTTTCCCCATCGGTAGCGCCGATGATCAGCGTTTTGTCATAGATACTTCCCGTAAAGCGGCAAGGGATGGATTTGAGCAGTGCGGTGTTCCATCCGGATGCAATGGGAAGAGTTCTGCCATATTCTGGCAGTTCCATTACACCGATCACGTTGACTCCGTCGATTTGGATGGAAGCCATTGCGTTATTGCCGCGCTCCTCGGGCGCCCGATTCTCTATAGGCGGCATCAGCGCTTGCGCCTGCGCTAAAATTTCGACGGCATCATTTTTCGCCAGAGACAGCGAAATGGAATTATAAAGCAGCATTCCGGCTGCGGCAATCGCTAACACCGCACCCAGCACTATGCAGATCAAGGGCAGCCTTGCGGCAATTCGCTGTTTCATTCGCTCTTCCGTCTTCTACCGGTAACACCCAGCACGATCAGACCGAGACCTGCGGCGCAAATGATCCAAAGGTAGATATCAATATTGGAGACGTCTCCGGTTACGGGAGGGATTTCGGGCTTTTCATAGCTGTTGATCACGGTAAAGGAAGCCTCGCTCTGCTCCATTGTCACGGTATAGCCTTCGGCAACGTCTGTCTCGACTACCTGCCAGATAGAGCCGTCGTCTTTAGCAGTCCAAGAGTAGTTCCAATTATTCTCTGCAGACAGAGTAACGGTTTCGGTCAGGGTGCCGTTGCAGTACAGCTCCAGATCAATGCTCTGAGGACGCTTGTGAGCGTATCCTTCGTCCTTCCACAGCTTGTTTACGTGATAGGTAATATCCTCGTATTCGAACTCTTGGAATACGGATTTAGGCTTTGCAACTACGTCGTACACCCACTTGTCCTCGTCATCCAGATCGGGCAAGCTGATCATAAACTGATCGAACACGTAGTATCCCGTATCGCCCTCGATGCGCACGGCCGCTACCATATACAGACCCAGCGGAATTTCTCCGAAGGAAACGGCACCGTTTTCATCGGTGGTGGATTTACCGTCGGGCAGAATTTCCTTGGCGGTTACGTAGGCAGACAGCGTGGAGGCAACTTGATTCCATTCGTCTTGGGTCTTGATATTGTTGACCTCTACGGGCAGATCCGCAAATGCACCGCTCAGAGAATATGCTCCGTATCGGGTGATATCGGCCACGTGATAAATCGCAACGTCGATACCGGCAAAGCTTTGTCCGTCATAACTATAGGTCAGGCAAAGAGAACCGGGATGGGACGTATCTACCGCAGTAGCAGCCGTAACGGCCAGCGCTACAGAGCTTACGATCAACGCGACGGTCAGCACAATACCGATGATTCTTCTTGTCATTTTTCTTGTCAGCATTACACTTCATCTCCTTCAATGATATGTTCTTGTTTAACCGGTTGGAAGAGCACTACCAAAATCAGTACCAGCAGAATCGGGAGCGCTACGATGGGCGTTACGATCAGGGTATCAATCTGATAGGCTTCATTGGCAATATAAACTTCTTTTTCCATTATGGTATCAATCCGTTTTCCACGCACCAACAAGCGGTGGGAATTGATTCCGTAGGGGGTGCAGGTGAGCAGCGTGCAGTAGTCTTCCCCTTCGACGATTTGGATGTCCGCCGTGTTTTCGGGAGTGACTGTCAGAATCTGATCCACCTGATATAAGATCACCGTATCCATAATGGTAACGGTGAAGGTATCTCCGACCTGAACCTTATCTAAGTCGGTAAAGAGCTTAGCGTTGGGCAGACCTCGATGGGCGGACAGTACGCTGTGAGTGGACTCACCGCCAACCGGAAGGCTGGTGCCCTCCATATGTCCTGCCGAAAAGGCAAGCACGCTTTCGCTTACCGTATGATAGATGGGCAGCTCCACGCCGATGGAATCGATAGAAATATATCCCATCATTCCGGCCGTGTTCAAATTCAGCGTCTTGTGATAGTCTTTTACCTTTCCGTATTCCTGCAAGGGAAACTCTAATTGCCGCAAGGACTGATTGTATTCCTCCGCTTTTTGCAGGATGGCTTCTGAATCCTCTTTGGACAGATTTTGGATCATATTTTCGTAGCTTTCCACTACTTGGGATTGGGTTTTGGAATTCCAGTAGGAGCTGATTGCCGGATACAAAAGCACGGAAAGACCTATGAAGAATAAGCTAAGCATTACGATTGTAGAAATCTTTTTGATCATATGGGAACTTCCTCATAGAACCTTCTCTGCCCCAATCCGGTGCCCGAAGGCACCGGATTGGAGATCCGATAGTTCAGATTAACTGTATTTGAATCGTTCGATTCGATTACTTGGTGTAAACAACCTTGGTCATTCTCTTCTTAACTACCAGCAGAACGCCCATGCTCAGTACCAGAACGGTGCCGCAAGCGATGAAGAGGATGGTGCCCATACCGCCGGTCTCGGGAGCATAGTACCGGACTTGTTCACGATGTGTACGCCGGAGCCTACGGAGAATACACCGTCATTGAATACGGAATCCAGGTTAGCGTCAGCGATGGTGAACTTGTGACGGGCTGCAAGGATGTTGTAGCCTTCGGGAGCCTTGGTCTCTTCCAGGTAGTACTCGCCGTTGTCGAAGCCAACTACGGTTACGTGGCCGTCTTTTACAACGATTGCTACGCCGGTCTCGTCAGCTCTTGCGCGACGGTACATAGGATTGCCGTTTTCGTCCAGAACGGGGGTGGTGTCGTCAGCTTCCATCAGCGGAACTACTGCGATCTCTTT
>JAFTMF010000175.1 GCA_017452565.1 Clostridia bacterium | reverse complement strand
CGAAGCCGAAGCGGAAATGTCAATTTAGGTCAAGTCGGTTGTAAACCATGTGCTTACACATTTTGTAAACTATGTTACTCTTGACACGCAGTTCGCCCCTACCGTGTATTAGTGAAAGATTTTGCGATTTCCCCGCTAATTTTGCACGCCCTTAGGGAGGCGCTTTTCAGTCGGCGTAAAATTCTGCCATATCGTCCAGCCTGAGGACGCAGGGCTTATCGCCGGTATCAATGTCGATCCACGTGGGCGTATGGAACGCTCGATTTCTGTAGGGATATCCATAATAACCCGTAGGCGTGTGACCGATGATGGTCATCCGATCGGAGAAATAACGGTCATCGGGATGAGGACGCGTCCAAAGCAGCTCTTCGGGGGTGTAATCATCCAGCGGTTTGTCGGGACTGAAGTTTCCCAGTCCGCCGTGGGTGAGGACGAAGCGTCTGCCACCTGCCCGCACCGTTTCATAGAGGGGACAGTCCTCCAGATAGTCAATGAGATCCAAAACGCTGTCGAGGGAAGATTTTTTGAGAGCACTGAGCGATTTCAGCGTAGGCTCAGCGCCGTTTTCCATCCAGCTTTTCAGCAGCTGAAGCCGTGCGGGAGACAGTGCGGCAAGGGAGTTATCGGTGATCTCCTCGAAAATCCATTTGCAGGAGAGAAGCAGAGCCTCGTGATTGCCCAGTATCAGCTGAACGTTGGACTGCATAGTCAGCCAGTTCAACACCTCAATGCCGCCGTCGCCGTTTCGGTCAATGACGTCGCCGAGAATGAAGAGAAAATCGTCCTCGCGGCTGCCAAAACCGGCTTTTTTCAGGAGTGCAAGAAACTCTTGCAAAGGATAACCGTGGAGATCGGCTGTAACAAATAGCATAATCGGATCCTTTCAGTCAATGTACAATGGAAAAACGGTTTACCAGTTATCTTTTTCCTGATCCTCGGGGATAACGCGCTCCATCGCGGCGATGGCACATTCGATCATCGCATCGTCGGGCTCCTTGGTGGTGATATGCTGAAGCCACACGCCGGGAGCGGAGATCATACGGGTGAAGAAATTGTCGTATCTGCCTGCCAGCTTGATCAGCTCGTAGCCGATACCAACGGTGAAGGGGATCAGCGCAATCTTGCAAACCACTCTCAGCCAACCGGTGAAGGGAATCAGCAGACCCAGCAGAATGCCAACCAATACCATCAGAATCAGGAAGGAAGTACCGCAACGGGGATGGAAGCGGCGCATAGGGCGAACGTTTTCGACGGTCAAAGGCAGACCCTGCTCGTAGCAGAAGATGGTCTTGTGCTCCGCACCGTGGAACATAAAGGTGCGTTTGATTTCCTTCATCTGAGAGATGGCCAGCATATAGCCAACCAACAGCAGAACACGCACCATTGCTTCGGTGAGGGAGCGGATGAAGCGGGCGAGGATGGGAGAGAGATCGGTAGTGAGCTTGGCAACGGTAAGATCATACAGGAAGGTGGGGAGCCAGAAGAACAGGCCCAGCATCAAGGCAACGGCAAGAACCACCGTGATAATCATAGCGGCAGTACCGAACACGCCTTCTTCTTCCTTATTATCTTTCTTGTCTTTCTTATCTGCCTTCTTGCTTTCCTTTTTCTCGGCTTTCTCAGCTTTCTCAGCGGGAGCGGTTGTATCGGAAGTGCTTTCTGCGACCGTTTCGGTAGCAGTCGCGCCTTCGGGAGAGTCGCTACCGTCTGCAGTTTGCTTTTCGGCAGCTTTGGCAGCTTCCTTGGCTTCCTCCTCTGTGATGAGATCGTCTGCATAAAGATCAGCGGAGCGCATCATACACTTGTAACCCACAGCCATAGAGGTAACCATACCGTAAACACCGCGGATCAGAGGGAGCTTGCAGATTTTGGGAACGCTGTTGTTAGTAGGGAATTCTTCCATTACGATTTCACCGTCAGCACGGCGAACCGCCATCGCAGTCATCTCGGGACCGCGCATCATAATTCCTTCCATCAAAGCCTGACCGCCGATGGAAGTCTTTTTATTAGCCATTTCAGAAAATCCTTTCAAAGATAAAATTACATTTCTACTATTGTACACCCGATTTGTGAACTCTGTATGAACACAGGACGAGAAGACAGAAAAATCGGCGAAAAAGGTAGTATGGGAATAAGTTTGCCGATCGTGGGAACGCTATAGTCGACTCGAACGATCACCAAGGAGGGCAAATATGAAGTACAGCCAAGTTAAACGAGCAGCAGACTGCGTGCTGGCAGCAGGAGGGATTTTTTGTCTGCTTCCGGTATTGGGTGGTGCTGCTTTGATCTGTGCCCGATCGGGAGAGGGGATTTTATACCGTCAGAAACGAATCGGGCGGGGCGGGGAACCGTTTATCGTATACAAGTTCCGCACGATGCGCAGAGATGCGCCGGTGCTTCCGCGGGAGGAGCTTGCCGATCCGCAGCGGTATTATATTCCCGGCGGTGCCTTTTTGCGCTCTACGGGGATGGACGAGCTTCCCCAGCTTTGGAACGTCCTGCGGGGAGAGATGAGTCTCATCGGCCCTCGCCCCCTTCTGCCTGCCGAGCAGGAGATGCATCGCAGACGGACTCGGCAGGGGATCTACTCTCTCCGACCCGGAATTACAGGACTGGCGCAGCTTTGCGGAGATCCGCCTTCTCGGATCAAAGCGTCGCTGGACGGTTTATACTTGGAAAACCTCTCTCCTTGGCTGGACGTTGCTATCGTTCTTTCTACTGTTGCGCTACTATGGAAACGGCACGGGAAATAGGAAAAAATTACCAATCCGAATGGTATTAAAAAGTGATGAAACTTTTAGAAAAGGACTTGCTTTTTCGGAAAAATTATAGTATCATATCATAAAAAGAGAGTTATAAAATTCTTGGAGAGTTTTCTATGATGCGAATGCTTTGGAGAGCAGAGAGCACAAGGCGCGCCGCTTGGCTGGGCGTATGGATAGCCGTTGTGACCCTGTTTTTCGTAACCGTTGGGGGGACCCCCACTCGGGCAGAGCAGACTCCGACCCAATCCTACGCTTTATCCCGCGAGCTTTGTCCCAATTGTAATGCGCCATTGACCATAGTATCGACGCAGGACGCAACCTGCGAGGTGCGTGGTTATATCGAATATAACTGTGATGAATGCAATCAACATCACGAGATCGTTTACAGCGAAGAATATGCCCCTCATGATTGGAAGGTGCTTTCCTCCACTCCCGCAACTTGTGTGAAATCGGGCTCGTTGACCCAGCAGTGCAAGGAATGTGGTATTATCACCGAAGTTACCGACGGTGTTGCACTGGGGCACGATTATCGGGATACCGTAGTGGAGCCTACCTGCAGTGCCATCGGCTATACCGATCATATCTGTGATCGATGTGGGGACACTTATCGGGACAGCGAGACTGCTATGACCGCCCATACATACAATGAAACGGTGGAGGTGGAGCCTACCTGTCAGACGGTAGGATTCCTGCGCCATACTTGCAGTGAATGCAACCATTCCTATACTGAAGAAATGCCCGTAGTTGAACATAACTGGAACTATTCGGTTGTGGAGGCAACCCACACGGAGCAAGGCTTTACCGTCTACTCCTGCAGCTATTGCGAAACCGTGAAGCGGGGGAATTTCACCGATCCTCGCCCTTACGATATGGTTTGGACGGAGCAGGAGGCCACCTGCACAGCGGGCGGATTGAGAATTGGCTACTGCTCTGACGGTTGCGGTTACACCGAGACCGAACAGTTCCCCAAACTCAATCACGATTTCAGCGAGTGGATGACCATTCGCAACGCCGACGAAGAGGGCGATGGAATTGAGAGCCGCATATGCTCCCGTTGTGAGTTTTCGGAGATGCGCTATATTCCTTATGATCCCGAAGAGCAGGTGCCCGAGCCTATCGTAGGTGTGCCTAAGACGAACTGGCTGGCGCTGGGCTCCATTGTGATTGTGTCTGTAGTAGGTGTGATTTTGGTGATAGCGTTCCTGTTGCTTCTCTTGGAGCACGCGCGCAAAGACCGGGTGAAACGCTCCAGACGAACCCCTACGTCGACACCTTATTCCCGTGAACTGTCAAAATAAAGACCAAAGGACGGCAAAAGCCGTCCTTTGTTTTCGTTATAAGGCAGCGCTTATGCTTTCTTCCCGAGTTTGGCAAACCAAGGGAAGGTGAGGGGCCAAATGCCGCCGCCGATGACCGTGATCAAACCATAGCGGATGCCGTCCGCCAGATGGTGACCGTCGGTGAGTGCATACAGAGGCTGTTTGAGGACGCCTTTGATGGTTAGCAGCAGAGCAAGACCAATGGAGACTTTCAAAATCTGCGCCCACCAAACGGCTTTCGTCTCGAAATGGGACACCCGACTGTCCATCAGATAAACGATGGCAAGGCCGATGGCAAGTCCCATAAAGGTCCAAGCGTTTTTCAGCGCGCCGTCCAACCGGGAGGGATCCCCGATGCTATCGGCGGGGGTCAGACTGACGAGCAGCAGATTGCCAAGCGCAAGGGCAACCAGTCCCGCGATCACCGCCCACATCACGCGGATGTCCGCTATTGCTTTTTTCATCAAAGGGCGGAGCAGAATGATTGCGGCAATTCCCACCCCCCAGCCGGCCAGAACGTCCCAAGGCGTGTGAACACCCAAATACATCCGGGACAGACCAACCAAAAAGATCAGAATCGGTGCACCGATGCGAAGGAGCTTGCCTCCAAAGCTGAGGGCAGTAGCGCCCCAAGTAGAGGTGACGAGAATGGTATGTCCGCTGGGGAAAGAAAAGTCGTTAGCGGCTTCCTTGGCACTGCCGACCGGCTGAAAGTCGGGATCCTGCACCCAAGGGCGGTCGATTTTGAAGGTCATTTTCATCAGCTGTCCGGCGAGCGATGCCACAAATCCGCAGATGAGAATGTAGTATGCTTTGTGCTTGTCTATACACCAAAGCAGAATGAGTGCCATCGCCAGAAAGAGTACGTCCTCGCCGAAATAAGTCACGAGTTGAAAGAACTCATCTCCCACAGGCTTGCGGAGTTTTTCCAAAAAATACAGTAATTCCATAAATTCCTCTTCTATATGCTGTCATTCCATCGAATTTTCTCTTATTGTAGCATATTCTACGTTAAAATAAAAGCCCGAGCGGAAAGTTTACAGTCAATTCACATTCTGTGGTTGGTGGTTCTGTACAAAAAGAATAACCGATTTTCGGCAAAATGATAATTGCTTTTGCAGTGGCTTGTGTGGTATAATTACAGTACATAAGTGGGAGTATGCCTACTTCCGCTAAATCAATTTGCAATATGCGAAAGGACACATCATGAAAAAAGCAGCTCTATTTCTTTTGTTGGCTTCAATGATGCTGAGCGCTGTTGCTTGTAACTCGAATCCCGGTGATACTACCACTCCTACCACCACTCCCGAGGCTACAACGACTGTTACAACTCAGCAGACCCCCACCGTTACTCCCGGTGGCATTAAGCACGATGTCAAGCTCAACGCCGACCTTGAAACGCTGAAAACTACCATCGAAGCAAGCACTCCCACCGTTGAGGAGTTCGACGGCTACACGATGAAGACCTCCGGCGCTGAATGGAAGATCAATTCAGGTATCGACTATTCTCTCTACAACTTTATGGGATCCGGTTCCGATCTGGTATCCTACGTTCAGAAGGATGACGGTCCTTACGGTAAATATGACGATAGGGATATCGTTTACTACCGTGTAAACTATGAGATCGAAGACGAGCCTATCAAGAAGTCCAACCGTAATACCGCAAACGGTACCAAGGCGCTGGGCGCAAAGATCGTAGAAAACAAGAAGCTGGGTAAGCTGCTGGTTTACTATCAGGCAATCGACCTGCGTATGTCTGTGGACTACAGCGAGGTTACCGGCGGTACCGGTTCCTTCCTGCGGATCAGCTTCCATACCAACCTGCCCGCAACCTATAAGGTAAACATCAGTTCCACCAAGAATGACACCGGTGACGGTATCATTGTTTGTAAGAACGTAGTACCCGCAAAGTCCGAGGACGGCAGCTACGTAGGCTGGGGTAAAATGACCATTCCCTACGGTGCCAAGGGTACTTACCACATTAACTTCGTTTGCGGCAGCAAATGCCTTGCTACCGTTCCGATCACCATCAACGAAGTAGCAGACCCCAGAAACCCCGAATTCCACCTCCAGTATACCGGTGACTGGGATTCCATCACTGCAGCCGGCTACTGGGATAGCCTCACCAATCTGTTCTACAACACCTACCCCAGACTGTATGCAAGATGGGCAAAGGGCGGCGAGCCTAAGATCATCACCTTTACCGCCGATCCTACTTATGACGGCGTTGCATACGCAATGGGTACGCAGGTTGTTGTAAGCTCCGCTTACGCAAATGCTAACCCCTCCGATATCGGCTTCTTCTCTCACGAAATCACCCACTCCGTACAGCAGTTCAACTTCTACTACGGTGACGGTGCGTGGTTCACCGAGAATATGGCGAACTTCGGCGGCTTCCGTTATCACCACTGGTCGAATTCCAAGTACATTCAGCTTTACCAGGATGCAAACCAGAACGACCTCTATAACTGGAACTGGGGCGCATACGGCGACGGCTCCAAGTGGTTCTTCACCTATCTGGACTCCAAGTGGCCCACCACTTTGGATGAGAACGGCAACAAGGTTCGCGGCCTGCTGGACACTTTGGTTTATGAAATCAAGGGCGGTAAGCTCACCGACGGTACTGATAACCCCACCGACGTAAACACTCCCTTCAACAAGATCGTTAAGGAAATCACCGGTTTCGACTGCATCGAAGACGTTCGTAAGCAGTACGAAAAGGACTTCAAGTCCGGCGCTTGGGACTTCAAGGGCTTTGGCGACTATGTAGATAACTTCCTGACGGAGAACATTCCTTACGTTGAGAATCCCGATTATCCTATGATCACCGAGAAGAACCCCGGCGATATCACTGCTACCAAGCTGGATACTCCTGTTACCGAGGGCAACAACATTGCACTGGGCTCTTCTGTTCATTTGATTTCCGGTGCTGTCAAGGCAGCAGAGGATGGCTCCAAGTTGGTTGACGGCAATCTCGGTACCAAGTGGTGCTCCAACGGTAGTTCCACTAAGGACAGAACCTACGGTCTGGACGGTACCAGCCAGTGGATCGTTCTGGATTTGGGTATGGAGAAGGCGTTCAATACGTACACCATCTACAACACCAGAACCAAGGAATCCTACAACAATATGACCGAGTGGGAGATTTTGATTTCTATGGATGCCAAGAACTGGACTTCTGTGGACTATCAGCCCTCTTGTAACGATAATATCGTTTCCTTCAACGTGGGCGATCAGAGCGCACGCTACATTCTGATTAAGGGTTACAAAGTAGACGGTTCCTCTTCCGGCGGTACGATCCGTCTCTACGAATTCCAGCTTTACAACGTAGAATAACATTCTTCAATATGGCGGTTCGGGTATCTGAACCGCCATACTGACGAAATTTGGCAATTCTTTCATATAAGACAGTAAGATAGATAGAAGGAGTAATTATGAAAAAACTGATTAGTATCCTGCTTTTGACAGGTATGATGACCGGACTTCTGGTATCCTGCGCCAATGAAAAGCCCGATACCACTACCCCCGTTGTGAACAACACCGTCAGCACCACCGACGACCTGCCCGATAATCTGGACTTCGGCGGTCAGGAAATTAAGATTATCTGCGCAGACGAAGAGATCACTATGCTGTCCTTCGTAGCAGACGAAGAGAACGAGGATCTGGTTTCTCAGAAGATTTACGAGCGTAACCAAGCAATTGAACAGCGACTCAACGTAGACATCGAAATCGTAGAAACCACCGACCACGCCAGCGTTGCATCTACCGCTCAGCTGGTAATCCAGTCCGGCGGCGACGATTACGATATCGTAGGCGGTTACCAGTACTTCTCCGTAGGTCTGGCAGTAGGCGGTTATCTGTACAACCTGAAGGGTCAGGAAATCAACGATATCGGCTATCTGAACTTCGAAAAGCCCTACTGGAGCTCCCAGTTTATGAATAATATCGCACTGGACGGCGCAGCTTATTGGGCAACCGGCGACGTATCTCTCCGTTACACCTCCGGTATGTACTGCACCTTCGTAAATACCGAAATCTTCAATAAGCTCTTCCCCGAAGAGAACATTTACGATATCGCCCGCAACGGCGAATGGACGCTGGATAAGCTGTCTCAGATGTCCAGCAAGGCATACGATGACCTCAACGGTACCCAGGAAGAGGATGACGGCGACCAGTTCGGCTTCATCTCCGGCGCATATGACCTGATGGACGGTTTGGCAGTTGGTTGCGGCGTAACCTTCAGCCAGATGTACGACGGCGAAATCACCGTTACCCTGGGCAACAGCACCGCACTGTCCTTCGCAGATAAGCTGAAGGATCTCTGCCAGCTGCCCTCCACCCGCGTGGTATCGGTTACCGAGCAGGATTGGTGCCCCACCAACTTCGCAGCAGGCAACGCACTGTTCCTGGTTGATAAGCTGATGACTGCAGAGTACAATTTCCGTGAAATGGAAAACTACGCCATCATTCCCGCTCCTAAGCTGGACTCCAACCAGCCCACTTACCTCACCACTCTCCACGACGGCATCACCATTCTGGGTATCCCCAGCAGCTTGACCCCCGACGTTCTTCCCGGTATCTGTGCAACTATGGAAGCAATGGCATCCGGTAGCTACAACAACGTAACTCCCGCATACTACGAGAGTGCACTGAAGGTGAAGTACACCCGTGACGAGGTTGCAGGCGAAATGATCGACCTGATCCGTGAAAACGTAACCACCGACTTTGCATTTGCATATTCTCACTCTGTAAACGACATCGCTTGGTACTTCCGCAACAACTACAAGGGCGGTTCTACTCAGCTGAAGCGTAACGTGAACAGTAATAAGCAGGTATGGGCAGGCAGCATCGAGACCATCGTAACCGGTCTGAGAGACGCAGCTTAACCATTCGATAGTCATTCAAACAGGGACGGCATGCGCCGTCCCTGTTTTTTTGATTGTATGGCAAATAAATTGAATAAATTTTCAAAATACTATTGACATTTGCATTTTTATGCAGTATAATCGGTATGTCTTAAAAATACATATCCAAGGAGAAACAGAAAAATGAAAAAACTGCTTTCTATTGTTCTGATGCTGACTATGCTCACCGGCATTCTGGTCTCTTGCGGCGATGCAGCTCAGGCAAAAGTAATCGAAATCGAGCTGACTCAGGAAGATTACGCGTTCGGCGTAGATAAGGATCAGCCCGAACTCCTCACCAAGGTAAACGCTTTCATCAAGAAGATTATGGAAGACGGCACCTTCGACGAAATCTGCGACCACTACTTTGGCGACGGCACTCCCGTTGCAGTAAAGTCTGCTGAGCTGGACACTTCCAAGGATCAGCTGGTAGTTGCAACCAACGCTGCATTCGAGCCCTTCGAGTACAAGGTTGGCGACAGCTACTACGGCATCGATATGGAAATCGCTGCTCTGCTGGCAGAGGAACTGAACATGGAGCTGGTTATCAGCAATATGGACTTCGACGCTGTATGTCTGTCCGTAGGCCAGCATAAGGCTGACATCGCTATGGCCGGTCTGACCGTAAAGGAAGAGCGCAAGGAGCACGTAACCTTCTCCGATACCTACTACAAGGCATCTCAGAAGATCATCGTTAAGGACGGCGACACTACGTTCGATGATTGCAAGACCGCAGAGGACGTACTGAAGAAGCTGCAGGCTATGGACAGCAAGACCACCATCGGCTACCAGAACGGTACCACCGGTGCAATGTACGTTGGCAACGAAAGCGACTACTCTTCCAACAACCTGAAGGTTACCGGCAAGGGCTACAAGAACGGCTCTCTGGCAGTTCAGGACCTGCTCAACGGCAACGTAAACTACGTTATCATCGACGCAGCACCTGCTGAGTGCATCGTAAAGGCGCTCAACGGAGCAAAGTAATCTGATTCACAAAGAAACGCAACGGGGACGCCGCAATTTGCGGCTTCCCCATTGTTCTGTTTAGGGAAGGGAACCTATGCAAACGAAAATTGAAACCTTTATCCGGGTGTTTATAGACGAGGGCGGTTACCGTGAGGTACTGGTAGGTCTGCGGAACACTCTGCTCATCGCCGTACTGGGTCTTTTGATCGGTATCGTGATCGGTACCGTGATTGCCGCCATCCGCGTAATGCCCAAATACAAGCGGCTCCCCCGTGTGCTGGACAAGATTTGTCAGGTGTACGTAGGCTTCTTCCGCGGAACGCCTATGGTAGTGCAGCTACTTTTGTTCTGGTACGTGCTGCTCCCTTTGATGGGTGTCAATCTGCCTGCGCTTTCCATCGGCAACTTTAGCATCGGGCCCGAGGTATGGGCATCGATTATCGTATTCGGTCTCAACAGCGGCGCATATATCTCCGAGATTATGCGTGGCGGTATTCTGTCGGTTGATTATGGTCAGACCGAGGGCGGCAGATCGGTTGGTCTGAGCTACGGCACTACTATGATGAAGATCGTTATTCCCCAGGCTGTGAAGAACATTCTTCCCACTATGGGTAACGAGTTCATCACTCTGATCAAGGAGACCTCGGTAGTCAGCTTCATCGGTGCTACCGACCTGTACAAGACCTTCAACGATATGGGTAGTAACACCTACGAGTTTATGGTGCCTTATCTGGTAATGGGTATGATTTATATCGTACTGGTATCTGTAATTGCACTGGGTATCAAATTGATGGAAAGGAGACTTGCACGCAGTGATCGAAATCATTAATTTGCAAAAGAAATTTGGCGAGAATGTGGCACTGAATGGTATTACTACCACCGTCAAGGACGGTGAGAAGGTGGTTGTCATCGGACCTTCCGGCTGTGGTAAGTCTACCTTCCTGCGCTGTCTCAACTGTATGGAAGACCCCACCGGCGGTTCTATCATTTTTGGCGGAGAAGACCTTGCCGATATGCGTGTTGACATCAACCGCCATCGCGAGAAGATGGGAATGGTATTCCAGCAGTTCAATCTCTTCAATAACATGACCGTTTTGGAGAACATTATGCTGGCGCCCGTTCACCTGCGTACCAAGCGTCTGAAGCAGGCAAAACGGAAGAATTTCGGCAGAAAGATCGCCAATCTCTTCCGCAAGGAGAAGAAGGCGCTCATCGAAATCACCGAGACTAAAGCCTCTATCAAAAAGGAGGCAGAGGAAACAGCCCGCAAGCTCCTTGCCCGTATCGGCTTGGAGGAGAAGGCCGACGTTTATCCCGCCACCCTTTCCGGCGGTCAGAAGCAGAGAATTGCCATCATTCGCTCGCTGGCGATGAATCCTCAGGTGATCCTCTTCGACGAGCCCACCTCCGCACTGGACCCCGAGATGGTTGGCGAGGTGCTGGACCTCATCCGTGAGCTGGCAAACGAAGGTATGACCATGGTGATCGTGACCCACGAGATGGGCTTTGCCCGTGAAGTCGCCGACCGCGTGATCTTTATGAGCGACGGCGTGATCACCGAAGAAGGCACTCCTGCCGAAATCTTCGACAATCCCCAAAACCCCCGCACCCAGCACTTTTTGCGCGCGGTACTGCATTGAGGGGACGAGCAGGGACGCTGTCCCTGCACCCTGCCCGGAACCTTCTTGAAAGAAGGTTCCGGGACTTCCAAGAACTTTAATAAAGGGCGGCAACTACTTGCCGCCCTCTTGATTATAATAAACTGTAGGAGGAAAACACAATGATTTGTCCTATTTGCGGCGAAGAAATGAAGAAGGGATATATGAATTGGTACATAAATCCCAGAGAATTGCCATTTTGCTGGTATCCTTCTGATGCCAAAATAGAAAAAAGTTTTTTCAAAAGCCTTGTCTCCGGTGTAAAGTGCGATGATAGCAAAGTCTGTATGCCCGATAAAGAAGATGATCCTACGGCTTGGTATTGCCCTTCTTGCAAGAAGATTTGGCTGTCCTTTGACGAAGTCACCAATGAATAAAAGCTGTGCGATAGCGGAAGCTATCGCACAGCTTTTTTATTTATCCGAACTTGATCCAGTCCACGGTGACGTCGGCATCACGGATCTCCAGCCAGATTGCGCTGGGATCGGAGTCGGTGTCCTTGCAGGGCAGGGTGATGGTCTGCCACTGGCCGTCGGAGGGGAGCTCGATGGTGGCGAGGATCTTATCGCCCACGCCCGTCTCGTATACGGTGATCGTGCCGCCACTCTTGGACAGAATGCGAATCGAGAACTCCTTCTTGCCATCGGCAAAGATTTTTGCAAATCCCAGTGTAGCCACGTCCACATTGGTGTGCAGCCCTTCCGCAGTAGCGGTAAAGCCTTCCTGCACGTCAGCGGTGTTTGCCTTGACCTCGGCAAATCCGTTCACCGAATCGTCGGCAATATTAAACCGCAGGGAGTCCAGATTGTAGTTGCCGGGGTTCGATCCCTCTGCCACAATGGTGAAGGTATGTACACCCTCGGTAAGCTCAATGCCTGAAAGCGTGTAGGTGCGCCAATCGCCGTTCTTGGAGGAGTCGCCCCAAGTAGGCGTCACCGCAAAGGAGAGATCGGCCACCTTTACGCCGTCCACGTACAAACCGCCGGTGCGGTTGGAGTTATCGTACTTGGCATCGTTCTTCTTACCGCAGTTGACCCGGATGGTCAGATCATACACGCCTCCGTCCTTGACGTTAGCATCGAAGAAGATGGAGTCGCCTGCAATCTTGAAGGGCTTTACGAAGCCCTCGCCGGTGTAGCCCTTCCACTCGCCATTGGTGTGGAGCACGTGGAGGGAATCGGTGTTCATAGAGTTTGTCTGAGCGTTCTCTAGCTCGTAGAGGGTACCGTCCTCGATGGCGGGGTAGGTATGGCTATCGTCCACGGATGTGTCCGCCTCATCGGGCTGGACGATGGAGGTAGCCTCCACCACCAGCGTCATCGCCTTAGCGGTATCGTCGAACTTCACGTAGAGGGTAGTGCCGTCCAAATAGCATCCGCTCTCCGCCTTGTCGAAAGCATCGCGGGAGGTGTAAACGGTGAGTGCCTTGCCGTCCAGCGTAACCTTCTTCACACCGCCGATGGTGTGAATCATCAGATCGTAAGAACGATCTGCAGGGGCGTACACGTCGGGATTAGGGGTATTCCGTGCGCCGATCTGGAATGTCACGGTGTTGCCTTCCAGCGTGCAGGTGTAATCGGTGGTCGCATAAGCGTTCTCGGTCTGATACTTACGGCTCACACCGTCATCCTCGTAGAGGGTGTAGGTGGTGGTGCCCTTGGGGTAAATATCCAGCGTCAACGGACTCAGGGGAAGCTCGTCAGCGTAGTTCACGTCGGGACCCATAGGCACGATGGCACCTGCCTTCACAAAGACGGGGATCTCGGTAAGTTCAGCAAAGACACGTACGGTTTTGCCTTCTTTTCCGCCTTCATAACGTTCGCCGGTGTAGTAGTTATACCAAGTGGTGTTTGGTGGGAACCAAACCGAAACGTAGGTATCCTCGGTCTCGGTAGCGGGGGCGACCAAGAACCAATCGCCCAGATAATACTGGCGGTTAAGATTCCAAGCATCGGGATTGTTCTGACTTCCGTCCTCCAGAATCATCGCACGCATCATAGGCACGCCTGCGCTGTAGCCCTGCCAAGCGGTGGTATAGAGGTAAGGATAGAGAGAATAGCGGATGTGGAGATTTTCCTTCAGTGTCTCCTGTGCGGTGGTGTCAAAGGTCCAAGGCTCGCGGCCGTCATGACCGTGGGTACGCATCATCCCCGACCAAGCACCGAATTCTGCCACCCAGCGGGTGTACAGCTCGTTGGTGGGACGGGTCTTGAAGCCGCCAAGGTCACTGGAGGTCGCCCAGTAGCCGATGAGACCGGTGTCGATGTGATAGCCGATCTGATAAGCCAGATCCGATTCGGAGGCGTCAATATCGCCCGACCAAGCGGTGGCAAAGTGATGTCCCGCATAGCTGCCGCGGGTCATAAACATAGGACGGCTCTCGTCGGTGTAAGCCTTCCACGCCTCGTATGCACCCAGTGCGGCGAAAACGGGAGCGGTGTTGGAGCCCAGCACGTCAAACTCATCCGGCCAGAAGAAGTCACCCCAGCCGGTGGTGATCACGCTGTCCATATAGGATTTCACCCATTTATCGGAGTAGGGAGGCTGGAACAGCTTGTCGCCCCCCGATGCTTCGGGTGTGCCGGCGTTGTTGTGCAGACCTACGTGGAAGCCCAGTAGGCGTGCTTCTTCGAACATTGCGGAAATATCGGGGAACTTCCGCTTATCGTTGCTCCACATCTGATTGCCCCATTTTTGACCGGCAGAATGGTTGGCTTCCTTCACGTTCACGTCGCCACGCCAGCCGTAGTCGAACACGTAGACGTCGCAGGGATAGCCGTCATCCCGCAGGCGGTGGAGCCACTGCAGAAACTCCGCTTGAGTAGCGTTGTCATTGCCGTATTTGGAGAGCATAAAGCCCAGCGCCCACTTGCCGTAGAGCTCCATCCGACCGGTAATTTCGGCGTACTCGTTGAGGATGGTCTTGAAATCGGGGCCGTACATAAAGAAGTAATCCAAATAGCCCTCGGTCTCAAATCCGCCGCCCTTTTGGAAGAAGGTGGTCTTCTCGCTGATGGTGTTCAGGAACACGCCGTAGCCTACGGTGCTCATAAAGAAGGGGGCAACCACCCGACCGTGGGACATAGTAAACTCGTTGAAGGTCTGATTATATCGGTTGAGGCTCTTCCGTCTGCCGTGATCTCCCGATCCGAAGCCGAAAATGCCGCCGGCATTTTTCGAGCCCTCGGTTTTGCGCACGCCAACGGTGTTGCCCTTTTGATAGATGCCTTTTTCGCTATCCTTGGAAAGCAGATTGCCGTCTAAATCATAAACCTCCACGCGGAAGGGGGATTTGTAGATTTTCGCCTCCACTTCCTCGGTGCGGATGACGGTAGCGCCGTCTGCCTCGGTGACCGAGTGGGCGACTTTGCCGAAGATTTCCTTCTGCACCATATAATACTCGGGATCTTCGGGCCGGTAGCCGTCATCCCCGTCAGCGGAATACTGGATTCGCAGAGTGCGGGGAGAGCAGAGGGTCACCGACAACTGCTCTCCCTCAGCGTCGATGAGCAGAGTGTTGCCCGTCTCCTCCACGTCGGGGGGAAGATCCTCGGGCGGAATGGAATCGGTGAGCGCAGGATTCTTGGTGGTAGTCATTTCGGTCTCCTTGGGATTGTTACAGGCGGCGATGGTGGGGAGCAGGAGCGCAAGACTCAGCCCCATTGCGATGGCTTGCAAAATTCGTTTCATATGCGTGTCCTCCTTGGGGTGATGCGTTTAGTATAGCAGTGCTATTGTGAATTGTATATAGAAATTGCAAAAAACGCATCTGTCGGGTTGTAAAAAACGCCAAGTAGTTATTCGATGATCTTCATTTCAAAGCCGATCTCACGGTGTTCCACGCCGTATTGTCCGAATACCTGCACAGTAGCGTGATAAGCGGAGAGGAGCGGTGTGCGGTAGCGGAGTGCCGCCATTGCTTCGCCTTTATCGCACAACAGATAGTAGTGTTTGCGCCCTACGGTGAGCAGGGGATAGAGATGGCAGGTGTTGTACGGCGAGAAGCGGTGAGGCGCCTCGTTCAGCGAGGCTTCTACCTTTGCTTCGCCCTCGGGATCATAGTCCAGAATCGCAATGGCAACGCCGTACTTTTTGCAGTTTTTGCGGAAGGCTTCGCTGTTTTTCTCGGAAAGCTGCGCTAAAATCTCCTCTTCGGTGACGGGATACATCGTGGGGGAGTGGAGGGAGAAATGCTCGCTGATCTGATTCTCCAGATAGCGGGCAAAAGCCATGGTCAGCACGTTCAGGAAGAAGTCCTTGGGATAGCTCACCGAAATGGCAAGATGATCGCCTTGCAGCTGGCTTTCCACGGACTTGTAGCGGATGTAATACCAGTCTTTGAAGTTATTTATCAGCATCTCCCGACCTGACTCGCTTTTGGTGCGAGCAAGATCGTGATTCCAAAATCCAACGTAAGCTCGGAGATTATGTTGGAAGGAGCGAGGGGAGGGTTTGATTTCATAGCGGTAAGGACAGTAGCCGTCCAGCGATCGCTCGGTAAAATAGCTGTTGAGCGTACCGGGATGCTTGGTCAGCGGCTTGGTGAAATAGCCGCAGCCGGGGCATCGGGTTTCCACCTCCTTGCGCAGTCTGGCGTTGTAGTCCTCTTGTGTCAGCCGTTCTACGTCCACGAAATAGACGTCGGTGGGATCGTCAATGGTGAGAGTCACCGGCTCATCCCAGTAGCCCTTGAGAAAATAGGGGGCCAGACAAATGCCGGTTTGTACGTTGATTCTCATCGGGACCTTGTTGTCCTCCCGCATCACCACCGTACGCAGTTGAAGCGGATAGGTTGCGTTATTCAAATATTGGCGAAAGTCCTCGTAAGTCTCGAATTCTTCGGGTACGAGGGCATAAGCAGATTTGTAATAGAAGCCTTTTTCCATATCGGTTACTCCTTGGAAATACTGATACTTTATTGTACCAAATTATAGCGCAAATGTCAAGAAAAATCCGCAATCGCCTTGACAAGCTGCAGATTATCTGCTATACTGTGAACAGATGTTCTTGTTTTGAAAGGAGCGCAGAAAATGGATCTTCTTGCAACTCTCAATCCCGCCCAAATCGAGGCGGTGACCGCTACCGAAGGCTACGTGCGAGTGATCGCAGGTGCAGGCACGGGCAAGACCCGAGCCCTGACCCACCGCTTTGCCTATTTGGTGAACGAAGTGGGCATTCTTCCCGGTAATATCCTCTGCGTGACCTTTACCAACAAATCTGCCAACGAGATGCGCCAGCGGATTCATACCCTCACGGGAGACAGCGACACCGGCTATATCTGCACCTTCCACAGCCTTTGCGTCAGCATCCTGCAGGAGGACAGCCACGCCGTGGGCTATCCGAAATCCTTCCTGGTGCTGGACAACAGCGACATCGACGCAATGCTCGCCATCATCTACGAGGAGAGAGGGCTGACCCTTCGGGATATGACCTTCTCAAACGCACGGGATATGATCGAGATCAAAAAGCTCTTCGAGATCCCCGACTATTATCGTAATCTCATCGGCTTCTCGCTGGACGAGCTGAAAGAGAAGTACCTTGCCGCAAGCCGTCCTTCGGATATCATCTTCTACGGCTATCTCTACCAGCAGAAGAAGTGCTTCGGTTTGGATTATAACGATCTCATCAAATTTTCCCTCTATATCTTCGAAGAAAACGCCGAGATCAGAGAGAAATGGCAGTCCCGACTGGAATACATTATGATCGACGAGTATCAGGACATCGACGAGATTCAGTTCCGTCTGATGAAGGTGCTATGCGACTATCATAAAAACCTGTTCGTTGTCGGCGACCCCGACCAGACCATCTACACTTGGCGCGGGGCATCCCTCCGCTATCTGATGGAGTTCCCGAACGCTTTCCCCGGCACTCGCACCATTATGATGATGCAGAATTACCGCTCCACCCCCGAGATCTTGGCGGCGGCGAACAATCTCATCGCCCACAACAGACGGAGAATCGAGAAGAATCTCATCGCCACACTCCCGGGCGGAGATAAACCCCTCTGGCATCACGCCTCCACTCAGGAGGATGAAGCGCGCTGGATCGCAAAACAGTGTAAGCAGCTCCACGAGGCAGGCACGCCTTGGTGGGAGATGACCCTTCTGTACCGTGCCCACCACGTCACCCGAACCATCGAGGACGTGTTCCTGAAAGAGGAGATTCCCTATACCGTCTACAGCGGCGCCGGCTTCTACGATCGCACCGAGATCAAGGATGCGCTGTCCTATCTGCGAATGATCGCCCTGAAAGACGATCTCTCCTTCCTGCGAATCGCCAATCGACCCAAGCGAAATCTCGGTCAGCGGCGAATGAAGTTCCTGAAAGACTACGCCGAAAGGGAAGGCTGTACCCTCTACGAAGCTCTTGTGCGCACCGTGGAGGACGAAACCTTCAAGGGCACGCAAGCCAAGCGTTTTATCGCCCTCATCGAGGAGTTTGCCGCCGATTACGAGGGGAAGCCTATCTCGGAGGTGCTGTCAGCGCTCCTCAACCGAAGCGGCTACGAGACGATGCTCCGCACCGAGGGAGCGCAGAGCCGTTTGGATAATCTCGACGAGCTCACCCAAGCGGTCTACGAATACGAAACCACCTGCGGCGAGGAGTGCACGATGGAGCACTACCTCTCCCACGTGGCGCTGATGACCGCCACCGATCGAGAGGGCGGCGATCGAGTGAAGCTGATGACCATCCACACAGCCAAGGGCTTGGAGTTCCCAAACGTCTTCTTCTGCGGACTCACCGAGGGGATCATCCCCTCCAAGAAAACCCGTACGCTGGAGCAGATGGAGGAGGAACGCCGCCTCGCCTTCGTTGCCCTCACCCGCGCGGAGCGGAGACTGTTCCTCACCGATGCCGAAGGGCGCAATTTTGACGGCTCGCCCCGCTATCCCTCCCGCTTCGTGCTGGATATTGACCGCAGTCTGGTTGAGGTCACCGAAGAGCCTCGGGAGCGCCTCTTCCACGATGCCCGCAATTATATCGCCCTTGCCGATCTCACCCTCACCGATGGAGATAGCGAAGTCTACCCCGTCGGCACCCGTGTGCACCACCGCATCTTCGGAGAAGGGAAGATCGAGGAAGTGGATCTTGCAAAAGCGGTCTATATCGTGCAGTTCGACGGCATCCGCACGCCCAGAAGCATATCGTTCAGAGTGAAGATGGAGAAACTGTAACTTAGATCGATCTTCTCTTGACAAAGTCGGCTCCTTGTGCTATCATAAGGATACAAGCATCGAAAGGAGCAGAGGCATGAAGCGTTCCAAGAAACAAGGATATAATCGTACACACTACCGTCTTGTTCAATGGTTTTACAACAAGCCGTGGGGGATAATTTTGATTGCTCTGCTTTGGATTTCTGCAGTAATTGGAGTGGGGTGTATATGTATAATGCCTTCACTTTGGAAGTTTCGGAGTAGCTTGCTCTTTTATTATCTCTTATGGACAATTCCTGTAACATTGGTTGGCTGGTATGCATGGATGCATCATCGTACTTCTCCGCTGTTAGAGCGAATTGCGGCATCTGTTCCCGTTCTATGGATATTGGTAGGTTACGT
>JAFTMF010000174.1 GCA_017452565.1 Clostridia bacterium | reverse complement strand
TACTGCATCGCCACCGCCGCCGAGCGATCCCACGTGGAAGCAGGGATGGCGACCATCGGCGTTACCGGGCAGGCGTTCGTCCTCACCTGCACCGAGGTGGGACGGGATAAGCGCTATCCTCACGTGTTCGAGGAAGCCTTGCGGCTGCTGGGCAGCGATCGTGCCACCACCGCCGTGTTCGAAGACTCCCCCACGGCAACCGAAACCGCCAACCGATGCGGACTGTTTACCGTCAGCGTCTACGACGATACCTTCGCCGACCGTGACGAGGACAAGCGCCGTATCGCCGACGTAGGTGTGGTGGATATGGAAGAATTGCTCCGCACGAAAGTGATTCGCAAGAAGTAGAGATAGAAAAAGGACTCCCTGATTTGCACATACCATTGAAAAAGTCCCCGCATTATAAATGCGGGGACTTTTTGAGAAACGGCGCAAACTGAATCTCACTATACCACTTACGATATGCGCCGTTTAGGGAGTTTTTTACTTTGTTTATTGGTTCTTCTTCTGATTGCCGATCTTGATCTCGCCGTGACGGGCTTCGTAGGCTTCGATGCAATCACGGATGAGAATCAGAATCTGACTGTTCGCACTTCTTCCCTCGTAGTCAGCCACCACGTGGAGCTTGTCCAGCATTTCGTCGTCAATACGGATAGATAAACTTTTCTTTGCCATAATAACCTCAGAATCAACATATTATGTATTTACAATACACCTATTTTGTGTTACAATGTTGATTATGAATGCATATTATATCTATTATATGTTCAAGGAGGGTATATGAAACTGGCAATCGTAGGATCAAGATCGCTAAAGATCGCAAACATTGGAGATTATCTGCCGTCGGGCGTTACCGAAATCGTATCGGGAGGAGCCAAGGGTGTGGATGCGGCAGCAGCAGACTATGCCCGAAAGCATCAGATTCCCCTGACCGTTTTTCTGCCCGATTATCCCCGCTACCAAAAAGCCGCCCCGCTGATGCGGAATCGACAAATCGCAGAGTATGCGGACGAGGCGCTGGTCTTTTGGGATGGCGTATCCCGTGGCACGAAATATACAATGGATCAGTTTCAGAAGCTGGGCAAAGCCGTGCACTTGATTCGGATCTCTACCTAACGAAAGAAGGACTCCCCGAACGGGAGTCCTTCTGATTGCATCTTATTCAAAGTATGCGCCGTAGATGGTAAATTCACCGGCTGCGTCAGGCTTGCCACCTGCACCGAAGATGATGATGTAGGGAGCGTTGTCACCGGTTACGTTGGTAACGTCGAAGGTGATGGTCTGCACGCTGCCGTCAAAGGTAACGGTCTTTTCCAGAGGCTGGCAATCCAGAGGCTTTACCAAAATGGTTTCGCCGGCAGTTCCCTGCACAACCAAAACGAAGGTGGTGTGCGTTTCGTTGAACTCGTTGGAAATATCAGCGGCCATATTCACCCAAGACCAGCCCTCGTAGCCGTAATGAGCAGCTGCGTCATCGTAGGATTCCATCGCATAAACAACGTCCACGCCGCCGTTCTCGCCCTCGGTGATTACGTAATAGGTGCCCTGATCGCCGTTATTATCATACCACTCCAGATTGTCGTATACCTTGGGAGCGTCGGGCTCTTCGGTTTTCTCGGTAGTAGTGGTAGCAGCGGTAGTGGTAGTTGCCGCAGTAGTGGTGGTAGATGCAGTGGTAGTGCTTCCGGTAGTTGTGGTGGCAGCATCGTCTCCACCGCAGGATGCCAGCAAAGATGCGAGCATCAAGCCTGCCAAAAGCATAGAAAGTGTCTTTTTCATTGAAAATCATCCTTTCGTCAATCAATTGCGAGTATCTCGCTGATGCTATACAGTATAGCACAAATGGGGAAATCTGTCAATCTTTTTCATCGAATTTCGGAAATTAGTTCATAAACATCGCGGGAATCATCAATATGATAGAACGCAAGTCCCAGCTCAGGCGCCTCGCTATCGTCCTCCCCGTTGCCAAACGTGATGGTTCCCGTACCGTCCTTTTCGGGCTGCAGATCTATTGATTTCAGTTTGTTAGGAGTGTATTCCTGCAAGATCATCGCTTTTTTGTGCGGATAGAGAATCAGCACGCGGCTGTCGGTGACGCCGTAAGCGGTTCGTTGTAGTTGCCGACCAGCCCCTACCAAAAACATCCACAGTGTGGGGAAAATAGCCACATTGGCAACCAATCCAAACAAGGCAAACACTATCTCGAAAATAGCAAATTCGGGATCTTCCCTGAGCGCAACCAGCAAGCCCTTGATAGCATCCACTTCCCAAGAAATGGCCGCTGCTTCAAAGAAGAAAACGGTGGCAAATTTCAGCCAATGGGGACGGTACCGAACGCTTGCATAGGGTCTGCCGCTCCAGCGAAGCTCTTCCCCGTCTCGGAGATAGGGGCGCAGGGCGATGTCGGGGGAAGGCGCGGTGGTTTTCATTCTGTTTCCCTCCGATCGCAATAGGTGGCAATGAGATTGTACACCTTTTGGGGATCATCAATGTGATAGAACGCCTCCCCCGGGTCGGGGGCAGTGAGATTGCCTTGTTTTGCGGAAGGAGCGGTGAAATAAATGCTGCCCGTACCGTTTTTCTCCATCTGCAGCCGCATTTCGGGCAGATTATGGGGCAAATACTCCTTCAAAGAAATGCCCTTTTTCACAGGATAGAGAATTATGATCCGCTGATCGGTGACACCGTAAGCAATCTGTTGCATAGTTTTCTTAGAGCCAAACACCAAATACAAAAAGTTGTATGCGGTGAAACACACAAATCCCATCCCCACCAAGGGGAAGAGGTAGATCAAGAAGGGGGTATCCTCCGAGGTCAGAACGGAAGCGGTTACCATCACCGTCCAGAAGATACTAAAGAAGATAGCAAACAGTGCAGGTGCCAAAATCGTAATGGATGGCAGGCTTTTTCTGCGCTCCGACGGTCTGCCGCTCCAAAGGAGCTCTTCCCCGTCACGGAGATAGGGTCGAAGGGCGACGTAGGGAGAAACCTGAGGCGATGTGTTTTTCATTGGTGATAACGCTCCTTTCTGTCTTGTGTTTTAATTGTAGCATAAAATCTTTTGATTGTCAATAGTGATATTATAATTATTGCAAATTATGCTAAAAATCCCTTCCATACCGATCATTGATCGGACGGAAGGGATTCTTTTAGCAGATGGGGGTGATATATCTCCGCATCTGCGGCAGAGCGGCGATCACCGCGGCGGCAATGGTGGTGGCGATGATCTCGGGGATCATATAGAGCCCGTTGTAGGCGAGGGAGTAAAGCCACACGTTTTCGATGACGATTCCCGCCACCTCACCGGTGGACTTCCACAGGAACACGCCCGATGCGATATGGCAGGCATAGCGGGCGCACAGCGCCAACAGTACGCCCATAGGCAATCCGAATCGAAATTTCCGAAAAGCCGCTCCCAGTCCCAGCGCAGTGTAGGCGAGGAGATAGTCTAAGAGAAGCATCGCCGCGAAGAAGCCCGGAGTGAGTCCCCAAGACATCGCTTCCCCGATGCTCATTGCCAGCTGGATCACCGAATAGGTGAAGGCAACGCCGAATCCCCAGCCGGCACCGTAGCGATAACTGTAGATGCAGACGGGCAGCATCGAGAGGAGGGTCAGCGAGCCGCCGAAGGGGAGACGGTTGATGGAAACGAAGGAAAGAATGGTGGACAGTGCCAGGATCACCGCACCGGTGACCAGGCGAGTGGTTTTTGTGTTTTTCATCTTGAAAAACCTCCGAAATAATAAAACTCCGCACCGAATAAGCGGTGCAGAGTCATATCAGCAGAGACTCCCCCTCTTTGCACAATAGGCGAAGCTCTGCTTCATACGATCTTCCTACGACGGCATTATCCGTATCAGGTAAAGGGTTCGAGTGCCCCTATGCAGGCTCTCATCTCAGCTTTTGACAGCACCCCTGATCGTTATTCGGTTCGGTAAGCCCAGTATAGCACAATCCCCTCGGCTTGTCAAGAGCCAAGGGGATCTATCTGAAACTTTATCCCTCAATCAGAGGTGCGATGGCATCTACGTACCACTTTGCAATGGTCTGTGCGCCGTATGCGGTGGGATGAACGCCGTCCTCGGAGAATCGCTGCCAATCCTCGGTGGTATAGGCTGCCGCCAGAAGTCCGTCGGTGGGGAGATACGCATCGGCGAAGGTGCGGGCCAGCTTGCGGGTTACCTGAATCTTGGGATCCAGATCCTCACGGAAATATGCCTTATCGGGCGCGGGCAGCAGGAACTGCTCCAGAAGCAGGATCTTGGCGTCGGTGCGATCCTTCAGTGCGGTGAGAACCGTACGGTAGCAATGCTCGAAATAGGTGTGCTTCATCCAGTTGTCATTGGGATTGGAATGATGCCAGGTATCGTTGACACCAATGAGGATGGAACAGATGTCGGGCTGGATCTCCACAAAATCGCTCTCCAAGCGTGCAACGAGATCGGGGGTGCGGTTGCCGGAGATGCCCAGATTCACAAACTCGAAGTCGATGTCGGGGTAGCGCTCGGTGAGCATCTGAGCGGCGTAGTAGGGGTAGCCTTGTCCCAAATTGTGGATGTCAGAGCGGTCTCTGTGGCAGTCGGTGATGCTGTCCCCTTGGAAGAGGATCTTCAGTTTACGTTTCATAGGATCATCCTTTCAAGAAAAATTCCGTTTGGTACTTGCCCTTAGTGTAGCATAATTTCGTCCAAAATACAAGTCTTTTGGTAAAAAAAGCAAATTATTCCCCCTAAAAGAACGCAAAATTTACTAAAAAATAGTAGAAAAGGACTTGACAAACTCTCTTATATCTTGTATAATAGAAAAGTCGAGGTCGGACTACTTCCGGCTTCTCCTTACCGCAGATAAATTTTTGGATGTTTGCGGTCTTATGTCCATAGGGAGGTGTAACGAAAATGGAAAACACTAACAAGTCTTATGAAACCTTATTCGTCGTCAATGCGACCCTGAGCGAAGAGGCTATCAAGTCGGTTATCGAGAAGTTTACTGCTCTGATCGCAGCAAACGGTGAAGTGACTTCCGTAAGCGAGTGGGGCAAGCGTCGTCTTGCATACCCCATCGACGACATGAACGAGGGCTACTACGTACTGGTAGACTTCGTAGCTCCTACCAGCTTCATCGCTGAGCTGGAGCGTATCTTCGGCATTACCGAGGATGTCATGCGTTCCATCGTTAAGAGAAAGAACGCGTAAGCGAGGCTGACGATGGCTAACTTCAACTTCAACAAGGTCATTCTGGGCGGCCGCCTGACCGGTGATCCCGAGCTGAAAACCACGCAAAGTGGCATCTCGGTCACCTCTTTCACCGTGGCCGTAAATCGCAGATTTTCCGGCGGCGCTGACCAGCAGCCCCAGGCAGACTTCATCAACGTAGTTGCTTGGAGACAGACTGCTGAGTTTGTTACCCGGTTCTTCCGCAAGGGCAGCTCTATTTGCGTAGTAGGCTCCCTCCAGACCCGCACTTGGACCGATCAAAGCGGTCAGAAGCGCTACGCTACCGAGGTTGTTGCAGACGAAGTCAACTTCGTAGATGCTAAGGGCGAAGGCCCTGCAGCCCGTCAGGGCGGACCTGCATACGGCAATGCACCTTACGGTGCAGCACCTGCAGCGGCTCCTTATACCCCTGCCAGCTACGGCGGCTCCGGCTATGCCGGTGCAACCGACAACGCACCCCGGTTCGAAGAAATGTCCAACGAGGACGACTTACCCTTTTAATTAATCAGGAGGTTTCAAATGGAAAACGAGAATACTGTTCAGCAGGCGCCTGCAACTGAGAAGTCCGGCGCACCTGTAGAAAAGAAGCCCTTCCGTGCCAACAACCAGAACCGCAAGAGAAAGAAAGTTTGCCAGTTCTGTGTTGAAAAGGTTGACTATATCGACTACAAAGAGGCTGGTAAGCTCCGCAAGCTCACTTCCGAGCGCGCAAAGATCCTGCCCCGTCGTGTCACCGGCACCTGCGCAAAGCATCAGCGTCAGCTGGCTCTTGCCATCAAGGAAGCACGTCACATGGCTCTGCTCTCCTACGTCAACGACTAATTTTACGGTCTGAGACGCTTTTAACGCCCATCGAAGCGTCGCTTCGGTGGGCGTTTGCAGTTTTGAGCCATCTATCTACCCTTTCTACGCAATATCTAAGCAATCCAACCGGGAGGAGCAAGCCCCTCCCCTACCCGCCCCTCTTCCTTGGCTGTGGCTCTGCGTTAATTTTGCGTATAATTTGTCGTTATTTATTGTTTTCAATTTCGCTTTTTGCGCAGCAAAAAGCTAACTACACTCTTCACTATTCAATATTCCCTATTCACTTCTTGGAAAGGAGTCTCCATTGAAAAAACTCTTCTCCTACCTCTCCCCCTACTACCCTCGAATGTCCTTGGGACTGGCTATCAAGACCGTGGGCACGGTGGTGGAGCTTTTTCTTCCTTGGATTCTCGCCCATATCGTGGATGACGTCATCCCTACGGGCAAGCGTCCGCCCATCTTCTTCTGGGGCGGAATGATGATCCTGCTTTCGCTGATTGCGGTGATCTTCAATATCATTGCCAATCGAATGGCATCTGCCGTGGCAAGAGATACCACCCGCAGAATCCGCCACGACCTTTTCAGTAAAGTCTCCTATCTGGACGCCGCACAGGTGGACAAGCTGTCCATCTCCTCCCTAGAATCGCGGCTCACCGGTGATACATATAACGTCAACCATATGATCGGTATGATGCAAAGACTGGGCATCCGTGCCCCCATCCTCCTGCTGGGCGGCATCACCGTCACCTTCCTGTTGGACGTGCGCCTGACGCTGGTAATGGTTGCAACCCTGCCCTTCATCGCGCTATCGGTTTTCATCATCTCCAAAAAGGGCATCCCCCTTTTCACCGAACAGCAAAAAGCCATCGATAACATCACCCGCGTGGTACGTGAAAACGCATCGGGCGTGCGCATCATCAAGGCGCTGGGCAAATCGGATTACGAGAAGGAGCGTTTCGACGGTGTCAATCGGGAAGCCATTCAAAAGGAGAAGAAGGCGGGGCTGACTATGGCGGCCACCAATCCGCTGATCACCCTCTTCCTCAATGCAGGACTTGCCGCCGTCATCATCGTGGGCGCCTATCTGGTCTACTACGATCTCAGCCAAGCGGGCAAGATCATCGCATTCCTCTCCTATTTTACCCTGATTTCCAACGCTATGCTGGCCATTTCCCGTATGTTCACTATGCTCTCCAAGGGTATGGCAGGTATGGGACGCATCTCCGAGGTGCTGGACATTGATCCTACCCTCTATGTGAAGGGCGAGAGCGAGATTAGCAAATCCCCCTTCGTTCCCGCTGACAACAACACCCCCGTGGTGGAATTTCGCAACGTTACTTTCTCTTTTGAGGGACGTCCGGTACTGAAGAATATCAGCTTCTCCCTGTACAAAGGACAGACGCTGGGTCTCATCGGTGCAACCGGCAGCGGCAAATCCACGCTGATTTCCCTGCTTCTGCGCATCTACGCTCCCGACAGCGGCGAGATTCTCCTCTCGGGCACGCCCATTGAGGAGATCCCCACCAAACAGCTGCGTGAGAAGATCGGCGTGGTCTTCCAGAACGATTTTCTCTTTGCCGACACCATCCGGGAAAACGCTTCCTTCGGCAGAGACATCGACGAGGCGCGGCTGAACGTGGCTTACTCCCACGCACAAGCGGAGTATATCGACCATTACGCAGAGCGAGACGAATATCTCTTGGAAATCAAGGGCGCCAATCTCAGCGGCGGTCAGAAGCAGAGACTCCTCATCGCCCGCGCGCTGGCAGGAGAGCCCGATCTGCTGATTCTGGACGACTCCTCCTCCGCGCTGGACTATAAAACAGACGCACGCCTGCGTGCAACCCTGCGAAGCGAGTATGCCGCTACCACCACTCTCTTGGTAGCGCAGCGCATCTCCTCCATCGCTCACGCCGATCTGATTTTGATGTTGGAAGCAGGCGAGATCATCGGCAGAGGCGATCACAACCACCTACTGGAAACTTGCACTCCCTACAAGGAGATCGCCGATACACAGATGGGAGGGATGACTTTTGCAGACGCAGACTAACGTGAAAAGCCTTGAAAAAGCCCCTCGTATGAAGAAACGAGTGGTCATTTTAAGACTTCTCTCCTATCTTCTCAAGCATCCCCTTTGGTTGATACTGGCGGCAATCCTCACCGTCTCCTCCAACCTCATTGCGCTGTGGGGTCCCGAGCTGGCCGAGGAAGCCATCGACACCATCAAGGGGCCGGGCAACGTGGACTTCGATACCGTGTTCGAGAAGGGCATCACAATGCTCCTCTGCTACGCTCTGTCAGCGGCGCTGGCATTCGTGCTATCGGCGGTGATGATCCATCTCTCCCGTAAGGTAGTGTACGAAATGCGCAAGCAGGTCTTCGAGCATCTGGTGGATCTGCCCGTGGGATACTTCGACCGCAATCAGACCGGCGACCTCATCAGCCGTCTGACCTACGACATCGATACCATCAACGCTTCCCTGTCCAACGATCTGATTCAGATTTGCGCCGGTATCATCACCATCACGGGTGCCGCCATCCAGATGGCACGGAAAGCACCGATCCTGATGCTGGTGTTCGCCGTCACCGTCCCCTGCCTCATCTTCTTTACGATCTACCGTACCAAGAAGGTAAAACCTCTCTTCCGCCGCCGCTCCGCCAAACTGGGCGAGCTCAACGGCTATACCGAGGAAATGCTGTCGGGACAGAAAACCATCCGCGCCTACGGCAAAGAAGAGGTTATGATCTCCCGCTTCGACCGCCACAACGACGAGGCGGTGCAGGCGCACTACGATGCCGATTACCAAGGCAGTATCGTAGGCCCTTCGGTCAACTTCATCAACAACATCTCGCTGTCGCTGATTTATATGTTCGGTGCGCTTCTTTATCTGTCGGGCAATCTGACGCTGGGTGCGCTCACCGCCTTCAACCTCTACTCCCGTCGGTTTGCAGGTCCTATCAACGAGACTGCCAACATCATCAGCGAAATCCAGTCGGCAACCTCTGCCGCCGAGCGTGTCTTCCGTCTCATCGATCAGCCTACCGAGGCAAAGGTGAAGGAAGGAGACCTTCCTCTCACCGATCCCCAAGGCGACGTAGCACTTGCAAACGTCAACTTCGGCTATACCGAGGAGCGACAGATCCTCCACGACGTGAGCCTTGCGGTGAAGAAGGGCGAGACCATCGCCATCGTCGGCCCCACCGGCGGCGGCAAGACCACGCTGATCTCCCTCTTGATGCGCTTCTACGATCCAACCTCGGGAGAAATTCGCATCGACGGGCAGAACACCTACACCTCCCATATGGAGGACGTGCGCCACGCCTTTGCGATGGTGCTTCAGGACACCTGGCTCTTCGGCGGAACCATTGCCGAGAACCTCTGCTACGGCAACCCATCGGTGACCCGTGAGCAGATGGAAGCCGCCGCCAAAGCCGCCCGCATCGACGATTACATCCGCTCCCTGCCTATGGGCTACGAAACGGTGCTGGACGAGAACGGCGTCAACATCTCCAAGGGACAGAAGCAGCTGCTCACCATTGCCCGCGCGATGCTGGTGGACTCACCTATGCTGATTCTGGACGAGGCAACCTCCAACGTGGATACCCGCACCGAGCAAAAGCTCCAAGAGGCTATGGACGAGCTGATGAAGGAGAAAACCTGCTTCATTGTGGCTCACCGCCTCTCCACCGTCCAGAATGCCAGCCGCATCATCGTGGTGAAGGACGGCAGAATCGTGGAGGTCGGCAACCACGCCACTCTGCTTGCGGCAGGCGGCTTCTACGCATCCCTCTATAACAGTCAATTTGAAGGAACTTAGCAACAATGACCATCTTCGATAAACTCATCCACCTTGCCGCTGAGATTTTAGACGTTGCGGAAGAAGAGATCAATCCCCTGCTCTCTTATGAAGAGCTGGGGGCTGACTCCCTCCACGTTGTGGAACTGCTTTCCAAGGTTGAGGATCTCTACGGCATCTACGTCCCCGACAGCGCCGTGATTGAGATGCGCTCCATCTCCGACCTTTCGGTTTGGCTGGAGGATCATCTATAATCCCCACTTTCCCAAAAAACACAAACCATATTACAGAAACGTTCTTCCATTGCACCTTTCATCATCAAAAAGGAGTTATTTTTATGAAAAAACGTATTCTTTCTGCCCTGTTGGCACTGACCTGTGCATTTACCTCCGTTGGTATGCTCACCGCTTGTAAAAACGAAGGGGGCGATCCTTCCCAAAAGCCCGCTACCGACACTTCTATCAATCTCACCGATTTCACCATCGTTCATCCCACCTCTCTGAGCAAAACCGTTCGCACCGCCATCGGCACCTTTGGCGAGCTGATTGAGTCGGCCACCGGCACCAAGCTGGCGGTGAAAAACGATTCGCTTCTGAAGGGTGAGAAGCCCGATGAAAACGCTCCCGAAATCCTGATCGGCGCTACCAACCGCACCGATACCGACAGCGCTGCCGCAGATCTTACCGCCTCCGGCAAGGGTGAGAACTACGTCATCCGCTTCACCGGCAAGAAGATCGTCATTTACGGCGCCGATGAAAACGCTCTACTGTATGCCCTGCGCCAGTTTATCGATCAGTACGTGGTAGCCTCCGGCAAGACGATCGCCTTCGCAGAGCCCTTCACAACGCTGGGCACCTGCGCTCCCACCACCTCGGTTTTGTCCAACCTCACCGTGGCAGAGACCGAGTTTACCGCTACCGTTGAGCCCAGACACGCTATGTGGCCCACCTACGGACGAGTCATCGAGCTGAAATACAACGGCGAGAACAACGGAACGATGTTTGCCACCAGCCAGTGGGCAGACCCCTCCTTCCCCGTTTATCGCAGCACCAACGGCGGCACCAGCTGGCGCCGCATCGCCTCGGTATCGGAGACGCTGACCCCCGGCCTCATCGGTAACTGGCAGCCCCATCTGTACGAGCTGCCCTGTCAGGTCGGCGATATGCCTGCAGGCACCCTGCTCCTCTCGGGTTGCTCCCACGATGCAGAGAATCAGCAGACTATGCAGATCAGCATCTGGCGCAGCTTTGACCTTGGCAAATCTTGGGAACAGTACACCATCGTGGACACCGGCAACGGTCTGTCCGACGGTATGTACGAGCCCTTCCTGATCTGTGACGAGGACGGCTCGCTGGTTTGCTTCTACTCCGACGAGACCGAAGTCTCCAAGAGCGGCGGTCAGCGACTGGTGTTCCGTGTATCCAAGGACGGCAAAACTTGGGGCGAGAAGAAATACTGCGTAGCCCCCACCAATCAGGGTCTGCGCCCCGGTATGGTATCGGTTGCCAAGATGGGCAACGAGGGTTATCTCATCGTCTACGAAATGATCGGCGAGCAGGGCGGTCCCGTGTATTACAAGACCTCCAAGAAGCTCACCGAATGGGATGATCCCCAGTCCAAGGGCACGCTGATCACCGCAGGCATCAAGGGCTTCACCGGCTGTACCCCCTACTGCGAATGGACCCCCGCGGGCGGCCCTATGGGCACGGTGATTGCGGCAGGCAGATTCGGTAGTGAAGACGTGACCACCTCCTCCGATCTCTACCTCAGCTTCGACCTTGGCAAGAGCTGGCAGCCCATTAAGGCACCGCTGGAATTTGACTACGCCAAAGAATCGGGCGCCAACTACGCTTACAGCTTCGGCTTCTTCACCGGCTCGGACGGCTCGATCTACTACATCAACAACGTCTTCCCCGACGATCCTCAGTACCATTATCAGTTCAGCGAGCTGAAAATTGCGAAAATCCGTCTGGACGGTTTTGCAAGCTACCAAGAAAAGTAATTTCCAACGCAAACCGCCCTGCACAAACGTGCAGGGCGGTTTTTCGGTTGTATGTATGGATAGATAGATCAATGCTTGGTAATATACCGGAAGATAGTTTCGCCGGGCAGATGAAGTCCCAGTTTCTCTCTTGCAAACTCGATAATGTACTGATCGTCAATCTCGCGCTCCAGATCATATCGCATTTCGTCCACCTCGTCTTGGACCTTTCCAACCATCTCAATCAGCTCTTCCTCTTCCTTTTGAGACTTGGTAAGCTCCATCTGCGTGGTTATGATGGAAATCAGACAAAAAATTGCCAGTGAAAAGCACAACAGTCCTACAAATACGTTTCCTCTTTTTCTCATTTTGACGATCCTTTCTTTACAATTATCTATGATGATTTTTGATTTAACTTCATTACGCCTTTGGAGCTTCGTCTGTCACCGTTTTTTCGGGCAATCCGCTTCCCCATTTTCTCTTTGCCTCGAGTCCACCGGTCTAAAGTCGGCAGCGTTCCCGCAAGACAAGCCGCAGAGAGTGCCCGTTGATAGCGAGGCGTCAGCTTTCTTGCCAGCGCTTCCAGCTTCCGAGCCTGCCGCCGCTGCTTCGCCGCTTTCCGCTTTGCCACGATCCATCGCCATCTGCGCCGGATACAGATTCCAATGGGCGACAGTATCCGTCGCTCAGTCCAACGGCAAAGACGGGCGAGGAGATTCAAAATCCCATCGGTACACAGGGTCACCAGCCGACCGCCGGAGAGCCGCCACGCCAGGATTCCCAGCACGATTGCAGGAATTGCCATCAATCGCAATACCCCTCGGGTGGTGGTAAAATAGAGGATGCAAAGCCCTAACGCTCCCACTACGAAAATGAGAAAATCCTCAACCTGCAAGCAAATGGAACCGATGATGCGGGGAATCCGAAGCCTTTGAAAGGCGGCTCGGCGGATGCCGAAAACCGAGTAAGCGGCTCCCAGCATCGCCCCCCATAGAATGGCTCGCACCCAAAGCAGCGTCAGGCTCTCTTGGTAGAGATACTGTGTCACCTGCTATGCTCCGCATCTCCGCTTCGATGAAACAGTCCACGCCTGCGGCCGCGTTTGTCCAGATAGACCAGCGAGCTGATTTTGCCCTCGATGCCGAACTCTCGGCTGTCTACGTTCATTTGCTTAATGTGGAGCCCTTCTCCTTCGATGGCAAGAGTGCCCAGCGTAGTGGCCAGCACTACCGCTCCCTCGTCGAAATTCAGGACGTCCTCCACGCCCGTGAGCAGAACGCTCTGCCGATTGCAGATGGTGACGGTATGCCCCGGGTTCTTCATTCCCTCGTTCATAATGCTCCTCCTTTCACCGGTTCTTTTCCAGTTTACGAGAGGAGACTTGGAATTATGCAATTATTGGGAAATAACCTCATACATAGCGGTGGCTTCCGCCTTTTTCACAGTCTCGGAGATGTCCAACACCCGCACCTTCAGGGTGCGCGCACCGAACGCGACCTCGATCACGTCGCCTACCTTGACCTGATAGGATGCCTTTGCTTCTCTGCCGTTGACAGTCACGTGTGCACCATCGCAGGCATCGTTGGCTACGGTTCTCCGCTTGATGATACGGGAAACCTTCAAATATTTATCTAAACGCATATATACCTCATTATCGGATAGTGATACAATTTAAGTATAACACACAAATCCTCCCCACGCAAGGGGAGGATTTGTAAATAAAATATGAACAATAGCATAAAACGGCAAAATTACCACTTTCCCGTCCGTCTCAACTCTTTTTCGGCGGCTTTGATGGCGTTCCAATCGGGCTTTTCTTCTCCCTTGAATACGTGAGGATGGCGGAAGAGCATCTTTTTGCAGATCTCGGTAACTACGTCCTCCATCGTAAAGGCGCCCTCTTCCTCGGCGATGATGGTGTGAAAGATAATCTGAAGCAAGAGATCGCCCAGCTCTTCCTTGAGAGAGGTATTGTCGGCATTGTCAATGGCTTCCACTACCTCTGCCGTCTCGTTGACTAGACAGGAGCGGAGAGACTCGTGGGTCTGCTCCACGTCCCAATCACATCCCTCGGGGGAGCGCAGGATGGCAACGAGGGTAGAGAGATCCTCTACGGTAAAGCGGGATTGTCCGCACAGGCGTGCTTTTTCGGCGGATATATTCATGGGTTTATTCATTTTTTTACTTCTCCTTTGGTTGGTTCATCAACCCATAGTGATCGCAAAACTCCCACACCGTCCTGCGGATGGTGCTGTCGATCTTGGGATTGCAAAAGCGGCGGATGGCGTCGGGGATCTCACGATAATAAGCTTCGGCAATCCCTCCTGCGATACAAGCCTCTGTATCGGCATCGCCGCCCAGAGAAACTGCTCCTCGCAGGGCGCTCTCGTAATCGGTGGACTCTAAAAATGCGATGATGGCAGGGGGAACACTGTATGCGGTTCGGCTATTGAAGGTATGATGCTCCCGAATCTCGGCAAGCGTCAGGGTGAGATCGTAGCCGAATCGCTTTTGCAAATACGAACGAATGGCTTCTTTGGTCTCGCCATTGCGAGCCAAAAACACTGCAGCGGCAACCGCTTGTGCGCCTTGGATGGCTTCTCGATGGTTGTGGGTAGCAAGGCAGCTTGCCTTTGCCTGCAATAGGGTTTGCTCCAGCGTCTCATAGGCGTAACCGATGGGGATCACCCGCATAGCGGCACCGTTTCCAAAACTCCGTCCCCGTCTTGCATAGGGATCTCTTGCCCACTTGGAAAACAGATTCCCAAATCCTGCATTGGGAAAATAGGAGTAAAACTGCCGATACTGTGCGGCGTATTCCTCCGCCCGTTTGCGCAGACCGAAGCGGCTGATCTCGGCGGGATTTTGCAAGATCGCTTTGCAAACGGCGGCAGTCAGCACGCTGTCATCGGTAAAGATGCTGTCGGGATGAAGAGGAAAGGCGATGTCTTTGGTATAGTGCACCTCGTAATATGAGCCGATCACGTCTCCGTAAATTGCGCCGAACATCTCCTCACCGCCTTTTTGAATCATTGGATGTATTATATCACAAAATAAAGAAAAAAGCAAGAGAAACGCAAAAACGGCTACGGATTCCACTGATCCGTAGCCGTTTCTCTATCGTAGCAGTCCCCACTTCTCCAGCCGACGGCAGACCGCTCTGCCTCCGGGGATCAGCCGCCATTCGGCACGGGTGATCCCACCCAGCATCAGCAGGAGGAGCAGATATACCACTGCACCCAATCCTGCGGCAGGGATGCAGGCAAGATCGCCCAGCTTCGATTCCAGTGCCGCTTGCCCAAGAATCGCCGTCGCACCGCAGGCAAGGGCGGCAAAGAGCGATTTCCCGAAAATCCCCCCGAAGGTGATCTTCACCCCTTCTCTGGCAAGGGCGGCGAGATTGAGGGCGGTGATGACCAGATAGCACAAAAAAGTGCTGATGGGCGCGCCTGCCATCCCTCGCTCCTTCAGCAAAAACCACGCCGAGATCAGCTTCACCACCGCTCCCACGGTCATAGAGAGAAGGGGCGTTTTCACCTTGCCCATAGCTTGGAGGAGTGCCCCCGACACGTTGCAGAGGGCGATGAACAAAATCGAAGGTGCCAGCAGAGTCAGATAGGGAGCGGCACCCTCCGCCATAGCATCGTCGAAGAGCAAGCGGAGGATTTGGGGAGAGAGCAGCGACATCCCCACGGCACAGGGAGCGGCGATGAGGACGGTCACTCGCAGAGCGGTGCCTGCGATAGTTCGGGCGATCTCCTCCCTCCCCCGTGAGATGGCGGAAGACAGCAGGGGCACCGCCGCGCAGGCGATGGGTGTGATGAGCACGGTCGGCATATTGGCGAGGGTCACCGCAAGCCCCGAATAACTGCCGTAGAGGGCGTTGGCAACGCCGGGGGTGTAGCCCGCATCGGTGAGACGGCGGAGCACCAGGAAGAGGTCCAGAAGCCCCGCAAGGCTCATCACCGAACTGGACAGAGTCACGGGCAGGGCGATTTTCACCAGCCGCTTGGTGATGGACAGAGCGCCCTCCCGATCCTCCTCTTTGGAAATGCGCGGGGCACGGCGAGTCTCTCTGATCCACGCCGGAAGCAGGCAAAGGAGGGCGAGGAAGGTGCCGATGGTCACGCCCAGCACAGCGAAGGATGCCGCTGAAGAGGCGTCCTTGTAGCGGAGCATTGCCCAGCGGGCAAGGAGAATGCCGAAGGTGAGCTTTCCTGCAGCCTCCACGATCTGGGAGAGTGCGGTGGGGAGCATATTGC
>JAFTMF010000173.1 GCA_017452565.1 Clostridia bacterium | reverse complement strand
GGGAGCAGAATCTGCGCCCCAGTCTCCCCCGTCCCGCCGTTTGGCTGCGGGCAAGGAGCAATAGCGGAGCGGCCAGTCCTGCGCTGATCCGCCGTTTGGCCTCCAAATTGGTGGAATCCACCGTTTCCAGCACTTCCACCTCTATTTCCACGCTCGGGTAGGAGCGCAGGAAGTGGCAGATGGCCTGCCTTGTCAGTTTCTCGGACACACGATCCCCCCATTTTTCCTTCATTGCACCCATTTTAGCAAAAATCCGCGGAAATTGCAAGGTGCATCTTGCATTTTTCCCGAAAAGATGGTAAACTAAAGGGAGAAAATCACCGGAGGTAGTCGATGAACATTCTGCATCTGCGATACGCCGTGGAGGTGGAGCGCACCCGCTCCATCAGCAAAGCGGCGGAGAATCTGTTTATGAATCAATCCAATCTCTCCCGTTCCATCCGTGAGCTGGAGCAATCCTTGGGCATTACTCTGTTCAAGCGCACCTCCAAGGGGATGATTCCCACCACCCAAGGCGAGGACTTTTTGCGCCACGCCAAGCGGATTATCGCCGAGATTGACGAGGTGGAAGCCCTCTACAAAAACGGCGGCGACGGAAAGGTGCGCTTTTCGGTGTCGGTGCCCCGTGCCAGCTACATCAGCGCCGCTTTTGCCGACTTTGCGGCCGAGCTCCCCGACGGCCCTGCCGAGGTGTACTACAAGGAGACCAACTCCCTGCGGGCCATCAACAATCTGCTGGAGTCCAACTATCGGCTGGGGATTATCCGCTTTCAGACCACCTTTGAATCCTATTTCAAGGCGATGCTCCACGAGAAGGATCTCCAATCCGAGCCCATCGCCGATTACGCCTGCCGTCTGCTGATCCGAGCCGACGATCCGCTGGCACGGCGGGGGGAGATTGCCATTTCCGATCTTGCCGACTACACCGAGATCGGCAATCCCGACCACTACGTGCCCTCGCTCCCCTTCACCGACGTCATCAAGGCCGAGACCTCTGAGGTGGTAACCCGCCGCATTTACGTATACGAGCGGGCGAGCCAGTTTGATATTTTGTCCAAGGTGCCGAGGACCTTTATGTGGGTATCCTCCATCCCCGCCGATCTATTGGAGAAGTACGGCCTCTGCCAGCTCCCCTGTGCCGAGGGCGAGCGGGTATATCGGGATCTCCTGATCTACCGCAAGGGGTATCACTTCACCCCCCTCGACCGCCGATTCATCCAGCTTGTGCAGGCGCACAAAACGGTGCTGGATCTGCGGGAGAGCAAGTAAGGGGAGACGGTCTGCACCGCCCTTGCCTCGGTGCAGGGATTGACGATTCCTACCCACCCCGGTAGGGGAGGGCTGCAGACGCTTCGCTTTCTGCTCCTCCCGTCAACCGATCTGCACCGCCCTCACCTCGGTGCGAATCACACAACCGGGAGGAGCAAGCCCCTCCCCTACGGGTGCGGTGGGTTTTGTCCCTTCGGCGCACCGACTCCACGCAAAAAAGCTGTTGCATAATGCAACAGCTTTTCTTTATGCTTATTCGGTCCGCAGCGCTTCTACGGGGTCCTTGTTGGCCGCGATCAAGGAGGGGAACATGCCTGCGACGGTGGTGAGGAACACGCTGAGGGCAACCAACAGCAGTGCGCCGCCCCAAGGCAGAACGGTAATATTGGGAATATCGGTGAGAGCCTTGAAAATGACGTTGGCGGGGATGCTCACCAGGATGGTGGAGAGAATACCGATCAGACCTGCCGCCAGTCCCACGATGAGGGTTTCGGCATTGAATACACGGGCAATATCCCCCTTGGATGCACCAATTGCACGGAGAATACCGATCTCCTTGGTACGCTCCAGTACCGACACGTAGGTGATAATGCCGATCATAATGGAAGAAACGAGGAGGGAGATGGAAACGAAGGCGATGAGCGCGTAAGATACGAAGTCCACGATCTTGGTTACCGAGGTCATAAGAAGTCCTACCATATCGGTGTACTTCATCTGATCCTTCTCGTCTACGCTATCGTTGTAATCGGAGATGAACTGCTCGATGAAATCCTTGGATTCGAAATCCTTGGCGTAGAAGTGGATGGAGGCAGGCTTTGCCTTCTCGGCATCACCCAAAAGCTCCAGATTGGAGTCCAGGGTAGCGTCGGTCTGAGGTGCCAGCTCGTAGAGGGCGTCCTGCAGAGCGGTGAACTGCTCGTCGTTGAGAATCTGCAGCAGCTGCGTGAAGTTGCTATCGTCCACTTCCATCTTCATCAACTCTTCGTTCATATAAGCGTAAATCTGAGCCATAGCCTCTTCTCCGCACATAGCCTGCAGACCGGGGATGGCCATAGGCATCTGCTCGGAGGCAGGTACGCCTGCAATGGCAACCATAATCTGCTCGATGGACATTGCGGGGAGCAGAGTGATCAGGTTGTCGGGAGTCACACTGACACCGGGCATCATTGCCGACAGCGTGCCGCAGAGCATCTGCAGAGAGCCTGCATTGGCAGGATTCTGAGAGGCCACCGCCAGCATCTGAGTAATCAGCTGGCTCTTCTGGGTGTGATCCATAATGGCTGCAAAGCCGATAAAGCTGTTTGCATCCACAGGAGGCTTTTCTAAGAACACGCCGTGAACCTGCTCGGTCATATAGGCGTAGAGCATATCCATAGTAGCATCGTCGATGGTGTCAATGAGCTCGTGAATATTTTCTTTGGTATAGGTGGTGCGTTCAAACTTCAAACCGGTGAGGACGTTGTAGTCGGACAGCTTCTTCTGCTGAGCGATGACCTCGCTCTTCGTGTTCATATCCAGAATCAGATCGGTGAGTCCCTTGGTATAGCCGATGGCACCGGAGATGGAAGAAGCGGTAGCGTCCTCCTGAGGACGGATAATGCCCGCAATCTTCAGCGTTATGCCGTTTTCGGTGACGAACTCTTCCTGATTATAGGAGAGCACGTCCTTGCGCACGTCCTTCCAGACGTTGTAGTCGGGATGATCGGGGTAGGTGGAATCGGTTTTCTCGTAGAAATCGGAGGTGTTCAGCAGTTTGAACTCCATACCCAGGAAATCGTCGAAGGTGTAGGGATCCATCGGCGTGGTATCGTACTTGCCATTCTGCATCAGATCCTTCATAATATCTTCCAGCTCACCCTGATCCAGCACGCCCAGCATATAGAGGGTCATCTTGCTGATGCGGTTGCCGCGGCTGACTACCAGCACCACTTCATTGGCTTCCTTGGGCCAGTGACCTGCCACCACCTCGTACTGCTGATCCAGCAGAGCCTGATTGTTGATCATCTCGGACAGAATGCTCATACCGCCCATACTCATACCGCTGGCGCTGGCAGATTCCATCAGCTCGGTCATACCCGAGAAGGCGGAGCCCATATTGTCGAAGATCTTGGTGGGGCTGACTTGGGTTTTGCCGTCTGCGGTGAAGACCTGCAGATCGAAGTCATAGGTGTACTGAATATCGGTGAGATAAGGCTTGAGCTGATCGTAGTTCTTATCCAGATGGGCCTTGAACTTCTCCAGATTGTTGCTGACGGTGGCGCTCATTGCCGACATCATCGTGCCCATAGAATCGTCCACGTAGATCTTGTTGGGATCGTTCTGGGATTCCACCGTCTCCTGCACCTGTGTCATTGCACCCAGCATAGCGGAGAAATCTTGCGTATCCTTCTGAATGGTGAGGGGATAGGTAGACAGGGTATCCTCCTGCACTCGATTGATATAGAGCTGGATACCGTTGGACAGCGCCAGAATCAGCGCAATGCCGAAGATACCGATGGAGCCTGCAAAGGAGGTGAGGAAGGTACGTCCCTTCTTGGTCATCAGGTTGTTCAGCGACAGAGACAGAGCGGTGAGATAGGACATAGACTTATTACGGTCTCTCTTGCGCTCCCGCTTCGCCTTTTTCTCGGATTTTTTGTCAGCTTTCTCTGCAACAGGAGCTGCAGCAGGAGTTGCAGCAGAAGCTGCGGCAGGAGCTGCGGCAGGAGCTGCGGCATCTGCCTTCGCCTCGTCGGAGTGATAGGGCATCGAGTCGCTGACGATCTTGCCGTCCTGCAGGCGCACGATACGGGAGGAGTAGAGCTCCGCCAGCTCGGGGTTATGGGTAACCATAATAATCAAGCGATCCTTGGAGATCTCCTTGAGGATATCCATAATCTGCACCGAGGTAGCCGAGTCCAGCGCACCGGTAGGCTCGTCGGCAAGGAGAATATCGGGATCGTTCACCAGCGCACGGGCGATGGCCACTCTCTGCATCTGACCGCCCGACATCTGATTGGGCTTTTTATACAGCTGATCGCCCAGACCCACCTTGGTCAGTGCTTCGGTGGCACGGCGGCGGCGCTCCGACTTGGATACGCCCGACAGAGTCAGCGCCAGCTCCACGTTAGACAGCACGTTCTGATGGGGGATGAGGTTATAGGATTGGAACACGAATCCCACCGAGTGATTACGGTAGGCGTCCCAATCGGCGTCCTTGAAGTCTTGGGTAGACTTGCCGCGGATGATGAGGTTACCGGAGGTATAGTGATCCAGACCGCCGATGAGGTTCAGCAGGGTGGTCTTACCGCAACCGGAGTGTCCCAAAATAGAGACGAATTCACTATGGCGGAAGTCGATGGACACATCGTCCAGCGCCGTCACAATCATATCGCCTGTTTTGTACTCTTTTACGATATTACGTAGCTTCAGCATAGTTTGCTATTTTTCCTCTCTTTACAAATGGATAGTAGATTGTAGGCTAAAATTAACAGTTCAAACAATAATCCAATTTATTGTACGAGAAAAATATAAACCAATTATAAACAATCATACGCCTATTTGTGAATTTTTGGATAGAATAGGAAAAGCCTTTCGGGAACGGAGGTACCCACCCATCAGCACAACCGAACCCACTATAGAATACAGAAGCGATCCTATCCATGGGGCGTCCTCAGACGCCCCCCGAGATCCGACGCACAGATG
>JAFTMF010000172.1 GCA_017452565.1 Clostridia bacterium | reverse complement strand
TCGATTTCGATAACGTTATCGTTGCCATCAAATCCTCGGACGTGGGACGGATGATCCGTGCCAACGAGATCGTGGCGGCAGCCTGTGACTATCCCATTCATCTGGGCGTCACCGAGGCGGGCGGCGATCAGATGGGCAGCGTGAAGAGCGCCGTGGGTATCGGCTCGCTCCTGACTCGTGGCATCGGCGACACCCTGCGTGTCTCCCTTACCGCCGATCCCGTGCTGGAGATTCACCGCGGACGAGCTATCCTTGCCGCGCTGGGGATGGATCCCCGTGCGATGGTAAACGTGGTGTCCTGTCCCACCTGCGGACGGACGAAAATTGATCTCATCGGGCTGGCAAACGCTTTTGAAGCCCGGATGGGCGAGCTTCACCCCGCACGTCCCGTGAAGGTTGCCATTATGGGCTGTATTGTCAACGGCCCCGGCGAGGCAAAGGATGCCGATATCGGCATTGCGGGAGGAGTCGGCGAAGCCGTCCTCTTCCGTCACGGCGAGATTATCAAAAAACTCCCCGAGGAAGGCGTACTGGATGCGCTGATTGAGGAAATCAATAGCTTGAAATGACCATTAGGGGCCCTTTTTGAAGGGTCCCTAAAACCCCCTAAACATACGCAACACACTGAACACAGATAGACATACAACAGACTTTGGAGGTTTTGAAATTAATATGCTTTTAGATAGATTGACCCGATACTCCCCTTCGGAGGATGATCGGAAGACCTTGGAGCTCACCGGCGAGTTTACCATCACCGGCGACAGAGAACAGCGGATTATGGAAATCAACGCCACCTTTTCAAAGGTGCAGGATAAGGAAGATCTCTACCGCATCGAAGAGGCCATTGCCATCGCTTACGATATGAAGCTGGTGCGCCTGCTCCCCCATTATGCCAAGGAGCTGTACACCGACGAGTATATTCATCAGGTGGTGCTGGAAGCCCACCGCATCGGTGCGGTGACCCGTGGATTTTTGGATAACTATATCGCCCGCAAGGAGGGCGACACCCTTGTGATCGAGATCGGATTCGTGAAGAGCGGCGTGAATCTGGTGTGTCAGGCGGGAACCCCCGAGCTGCTGTCCAATATTATCAAGGCGGAGTTTGGTATCGACGTACCGGTTCGCATCGTGGGCAGCAGTACCCCCGACGTTCTGTACGATCAGTTTCAGATGGAGCAGATGAGTCGGCTGGCCGCCATTTGGGAGGAAAACGAAGCTACTGCCCGTGCCGCCGCCCGTGAGAGAAAACGGGAGGAGGAAGAGCGCAAACAAGCGGAGGCGGCAGCAATGCCTACCCGTGTGGCTACTCTGTATAGCGATCACCCCGAAATGGAGGCCTCCGAGGACGGAAAGACCTTGAAAGTCGGTCATATGACCTTCGATCTGTCCGATCCTCAGCCCTTCTACGGTGAGCCCTTCGAAATCAAGAAGGTGACACCTCTCAGAGACGCTCCCGACAGCGGACGTGGGCTATGCTTTGTCGGTCAGGTGAACTCCTACGAGTCCCGTGAGAACCGAAACGGCGACAAGCTGATGATGACCATCGGTATCACCGACAACGAGACTTCCATCAACCTGAAGCTGACCCTGGATCTGGAAGAGGGGCAGGCGCTGGAGAAGAAGATCGGCAAGAGCGGCCGCACCATCAGCCGCGGTATCAACAAGGTGGTCACCTTCTACAGCCTGGTCTTTGCGGTGCAGGGCAACGTGAAGATGGACAAGTTCGACAACGAGCCGGTAATGACCCCCACCTCCATTATGACCGTGAACAAGATCGAGCGGATGGACGATGCTCCCGAAAAGAGAGTGGAGCTCCATATGCACACCAACCTCTCGACCATGGACGCCCTCACCTTCCCCGAACAGCTCATTGACACCGCCGTTCGCTGGGGATGGGAGGCTATCGCCGTGACCGACCACGGCAACGTGCAGGCCTACCCTCTGCTCAAGGACTACGTTGCCAAGAAGGATCTGAAAATCCTCTACGGTATGGAGGCGTATTACGTGGATGACCGTGCAAGAGCTTGCTTCGGTCAGTGCGATACCCGCTTTGCCGAGGACGAGATCTGCGTATTTGACATTGAGACTACCGGTCTGTCTGCCGCTACCTGCAAGATCACCGAAATCGGTGCGGTGCTGGTGAAGGGCGGGCAGGTCATCGACACCTTCAACACCTTTGCTGATCCCGAATGCACCATCCCCGAGGAGATCGTGAAGCTCACCGGCATCACCGACGAGATGGTGAAGGGCGCTCCCTCTCAGAAGGAAGCGGTAGAGGCGTTCCTTGCCTTTGCAGGCGACCGTCTGCTGGTTGCCCACAACGCAGGCTTCGATACCGGCTTTATCCGTCACGCCTGCGAGGAGTTCGGACTTTCCTTCCCCAATGCATATCTGGATACCGTAGCCCTTTCCCGCTACGTCAATCCCGAGCTGAAAAAGCACAAGCTGGACTCGCTGGCGGAATACTTCCAGCTGGGCGGCTTCAATCACCCCCGTGCGTCGGATGACGCAGAAATGCTGGCAGCCATCTTCTTCAAGATGATCGAAAAGCTGCAGGCGGAGGGCGTGTACACCGTTGAGGAAATGAACCGCGCGATGTCCGACAAGGCCGACCCCTTGAAGCTCAAGCCTTACCATATGATTCTGCTGGCCAAGGATTACACCGGTCTGAAGAATCTGTACAAGCTGATTTCCGCATCCTACTTGGATGCCTTCCACCGTGTGCCCCGTATCACCCGCTCGGCGCTGGACGAGCATCGGGACGGCATCATCGTGGGCTCTGCCTGTGAAGCGGGCGAGCTCTTCGGTGCGATTTTGGATGGCAAGCCCCAAGCGGTGATCGAGGAAATCGCTACTTACTATGACTATCTGGAGATCCAACCCATCTGCAACAACCGTTTCCTTGTGGCAAACGGCAGGATTGCCGACGACGAGGGACTCCGTGAGCTGAACCGCAAGATCGTGGCGCTGGGCGAAAAGCTGAACATCCCCGTGTGCGCTACTTGCGACTCCCACTTTATCAATGAGGAAGACGAAATCTTCCGTAAAATCCTGCTGAAGGGTATGAAATTCTCCGACGGCGACCGGGACGTGGGTCTGTACCTGCGCACTACCGACGAAATGCTGAAAGAATTTGCCTACCTCGGCGAAGAAAAGGCCTACGAGGTAGTTGTCACCAACACCCGTGCCATCGCCGCACAGATTGAAAAGCTCAAACCCATCCCCGACGGCTCCTTCACGCCCAAAATGGACGGTGCGGAGGAAGATCTCCAGCGTCTTTGCTGGGAGCGTGCCGCAGATTGGTACGGATTCGAGGGCAAGATCCCCGAAATCGTTTCCGCTCGACTGGAGCGAGAGCTGAAATCCATCATCGAAAACGGCTTTGCGGTGCTCTATATGATCGCTCAGAAGCTGGTATGGTACTCCGAGTCCCAAGGCTACCTCGTTGGCTCCCGTGGATCGGTGGGCTCCTCCTTCGTTGCTTCGATGGCAGGTATTTCCGAGGTAAACCCTCTGCCTCCCCATTACCGTTGCCCCAAATGTAAGTGGAGCCGCTTCGTCACCGACGGCAGCGTAGGCTCGGGCTTCGACCTGCCCGACGACGTCTGCCCCGAATGCGGCGAAAAGCTGATCGTGGACGGTCACGATATCCCCTTCGAAACCTTCCTTGGCTTCTACGGCGACAAATCCCCCGATATCGACCTGAACTTCTCGGGGGAAGTGCAGGGCAGAGTCCATAAATACACCGAAGAACTGTTCGGTGCGGAAAACGTGTTCCGTGCGGGAACGCTGGGTACGCTGGCATCCAAGACCGCCTTCGGTTACGTAATGAAGTATCTGGAGGAAAAGCACATCTCGGTGAACAAGGCCGAGGTCAACCGTCTGGTGAACGGCTGCGTTGGCGTGAAGCGCACCACCGGTCAGCATCCCGGCGGCATCGTGGTTATCCCCAAGGAATACTCCATCTACGATTTCACCCCCGTTCAGCACCCTGCCGATGACCCGAATTCCGACATCGTTACCACTCACTTCCCCTTCGCCTACCTCCACGATACCATTCTGAAGCTGGACGAGCTGGGGCACGATATGCCTACCAAGTATAAGTGGCTGGAGAAGTATTCGGGACTGTCGGTGATGGACGTGCCCATGAACGACCCCTCCATCTACGAGCTCTTCCAGTCGGTAGAGCCGCTGGGGCTGAAGCCCGGTGACATCGACTGCAACGTGGGCACTTGGGGACTCCCCGAGTTCGGTACCCGCTTCGTGCAGAAGATGCTGGAGGAAGCAAAGCCCCGTACCTTCGCCGACCTTCTGCAGATTTCCGGTCTGTCCCACGGTACCGACGTATGGACGGGCAACGCTCAGGAGCTGATTGCCAACGGCACCTGTACCATTTCCGAGGTGGTGGGAACCCGTGACTCCATTATGCTGACCCTGATCCGCTACGGCGTGGATAACGCACTGTCCTTCAAGATTATGGAGAGCGTGCGAAAGGGTAAGGGCCTCACCCCCGAATGGGAGGCCGAGATGGTTGCCCATAACGTCCCCGATTGGTACATCTGGTCCTGTAAAAAGATCAAGTATATGTTCCCCAAAGCCCACGCGGCGGCATATAATATGTCAGCCATCCGTCTGGCTTGGTTCAAGATTCACCGTCCGATGGAATTTTACGCCGCATTTTTGACCGTTGCCCCCGGCGGCTTCGACGCCTCCATCGTAGGCAGAGGCAGAAAAGCGGTGAAGGACGCGATGGAAGAAATCGACCGCAAGACCAAGGAGAAAACGGCTACCGCCAAGGATGCCGACACCCTCACCACCCTCCAGCTGGTAGACGAGAGTATGGCCAGAGGGGTGCGCTATCTGCCCATCGACCTGTACAAGTCGGGGGCAAGAGAGTATCTCCCCGAAAACGGAAAGATCCGTATGCCCTTCAACTCTCTCCCCGGTCTGGGCGATGCGGCGGCGGAAAAGATCGTTGCCGCCCGCAATGACGGTGAGTTCTTCTCCCGTGAGGAGCTGCAGCAGAGAGCGGGACTTTCCAAGGCCATCATCCAGCTGCTTGCCGACAACCACGTGCTGGACGGACTGTCCGACACCAATCAGATGGACCTCTTCGCCGGTCTGTCTATGGATAGCGGCAAAAAGGACACCAAGAAAGACGCCAAAAAGGATGCCAAGAAGGACGCCAAGAAAGAGAGCGCTCCTGCATCCGGCGAGGATGGAGGCAGCGATCAGATTTCGCTGTTTTAACCAAAATCAAGTTCATCGGATCGAGATACCGCTTGGTCCGATGAACTTTCAAAAGCTAACCGATAGTGCAGGGAGGTACCTATGTTATTTCCAATGGAATGGAAACTGATGTCCATCGTATGGGATCACGCGCCGCTGACGGCGTCCCATCTTTCCCGTCTTGCCGCCGATGAGATCGGCTGGAAGCGAACCACCACCTATACCGTCATTGCCCGCCTTGCTGAGAGAGGGATTTTGGAGAAAGAAGGGAAACTCGTGCGCCCTCTGCTTTCCCGTATGGAAGCGGAGGACGAGGCAATCCGCTCTCTGCTGGCCGAATCCTTCGACGGCGACCGCGCCCGTCTTGCCGCCGCACTGGAGCGCGTTCCGGCGCAGCCTATAGGGGAGGAAACCGCCCAAAATGCGGAAAATCCTATTGACATTCCCACAGGTGTGTGCTAAAATAGGACAAAAATACACCAAAAATTAGAAATGGAGATTTCACAATGAACAATACTTTTGAACAAACCGAAATCTTGCGGGTGAAGTATAAGAATGCCTATGATTCTGCCCGCAAAAATTCTCTTTTTGCAATTTTGCTCACTTTTGTATCCATCGTGATGCTGCTTTTCGGAGTCAGCTTCTATTTCTCTGCTTACGTGCCCGTAACCCTGATGGAGAACGGCGTTTACGCAAAGAATATGGACAGCGCCAACTACACCGATGAAGAACTCATCGCAGAAGGACTTGCCGATGAAGTGTTTGCGCAGTACCGTGCTGAGCGAGAAGCGGCAGGGGACAAAACCGAGTATACAGATCAGCAGCTCTACGAACTGGGCGTTGCCGATCAGGTCATCGCCGATTTCCGCGCTGAGCTGAAGGTATATCAGGAAGAAACCGACGGTATGGTGGAATTCGTCATCAACGCCGGTCTGTCCGTGATTATTGCCGCATTCTATCTGGTTTGCTGGCTGCTGTCCAAGAAGCACCCCGCTTGGCTGATCGTTCTCACCGCTGCTTACGTGCTGGACACTCTCATTATGATCCCTGATCTGTTCAGCTACTATCTGGTTTACGATATCCGCGGTCTGTTGTTCCTGACCCTCTATCACGCTTTGATTCTCTACATCCTCATCAACGGTGTGCTGTGCGGTATGAAGCTGAAGAAGCTTCCCGCTCCCATCGAGGGCGTAGCCGTAGAGGTAGACCCCACCGTAGAAGCAGCTCCCGCTGAGGTAGCCGCTCCTGCAGAATCAGCAACTGCTGCCGAGGCCGCTCCCGTTGACACCGACAACACCCCCGAGGCGTAAGGTCGATGGAACGAATCAAAGTAATCGGGCAGACCTTTGACGAGGAGCGTGCCCTGTACAATCTCACCCACGGGGACGTGGAAAACTGCACCTTCGCAGGTCCTGCCGACGGCGAGTCCTCCTTGAAGGAAGCCCGTGACGTGACGGTGAAGAATTGCAATTTCTCCCTTCGCTATCCCCTTTGGCACGCCAAGAGATTTGTGATGGACGGCTGCAGTATGGACGATCTCACCCGTGCTCCCATCTGGTACGCCGAGGACGGCAGCATTGTAAACTGCACCGTCGAAGGCGTGAAGTGCCTGCGAGAGTGCGATCGGATGCGGATCGTTGGCTCTACCGTAAACTCCCCCGAATTCGGCTGGCGCTGCAGAGGCGTGTCCCTGCAGGACTCCACCGTGGATGCGGTCTACTGCCTCTTTGAATCCCGTGACGTGGAGATCAAGGGACTGAAAATGACCGGCAAATACTCCTTCCAGTACATCGAGAATCTGCACATCGTGGATTCTTACCTCGACACCAAGGACGCTTTCTGGCACACCAAGAACGCCTTCATCGAGAATACCACGCTGAAAGGCGAGTATCTGGGCTGGTACTCCGAGGGTCTGACCCTTGTGAACTGCACCATCATCGGCACCCAGCCGCTGTGTTATTGCAAGAATCTGAAGCTGATTAACTGCAAGATGATCGATTGCGATCTGTCCTTCGAAAACTCCCACGTGCAGGCGGAGATTCTCGGCGAGGTCACCTCGGTGAAGAATCCCCTGAGCGGCAAGATCGTTGCCGACGGCTACGGGGAGATCATCCTCGAGGGCAACGTGGCCGAGGAAGGTTACGAGAGCCGCTGCACCATCGAAGTGCGGAACTAATGCTATAGAAACAGAAAAACCGACCCGAAATGGGTCGGTTTTTCGTTGTGCGGAATGGGACAATCAAAGAAGCCGACGAGAATTCGTCGGCTTTTTGAGAAGTTTTTGAGGGTTCTTAGGGAACTTTTTTCAAAAAGTTCCCTAAGTCGTTCTTACTTGCTGTACAGCGGATACTTTGCGCAGATCTTGGCAACCTCGGCGCGGATATCGTCGATCTTGCTCTCGAAATCGTCCTCCACGATGAGGCGGAGCAGGTGTGCGAGAACTACGAAATCCTCTTCTACAAGACCGCGAGTGGTGGCGGCAGGAGTGCCCAAACGGATACCGCTGGTAACAAAGGGCTTCTGAGGGTCATTGGGGATGCCGTTCTTGTTGGCGGTGATGTGGCAGAGATCCATACGGCGCTCCATCTCCTTGCCGGTGATGTTGAAGTTTCGCAGATCCAGCAGGATCAGATGGTTGTCGGTACCGCCCGAAACCATGTTGAAGCCTTCCTTGCCCAGTGCGTCGGCAAAAGCGGCGGCGTTCTTCACTACCTGTGCGGCGTAATCCTTGAACGCGGGCTGGAGTGCCTCACCGAAGCAAACTGCTTTGGCAGCGATGGTGTGCATCAGAGGGCCGCCCTGAGTGCCGGGGAAGATGGCCTTGTCGATGGCCTTGGCGTACTCTTCCTTGTTAGTCAGGATCAGACCGCCGCGAGGTCCGCGGAGGGTCTTGTGGGTGGTGGTGGTGGTGATGTCCGCATAGGGAACGGGAGAGGGATGCTGTCCGCCGGCTACCAGACCTGCGATGTGGGCCATATCTACCATCAGCAGTGCGCCAACCTTGTGAGCGATCTCAGCGAAGCGCTTGAAGTCGATGACACGAGGGTAAGCGGATGCGCCTGCTACGATCAGCTTGGGCTTGCACTCCATAGCGATGGCTTCTACCTTGTCGTAGTCGATGACGCCGGTGTCGTCCTCCACGCCGTAGGGAACGAAGTTATAGAGAATTCCCGATACGTTTACGGGAGAGCCGTGGGTGAGGTGACCGCCGTGGGCAAGATTCATACCCATCACGGTGTCGCCGGGCTTCAGGAATGCCACGTAAACGGCGGTGTTGGCCTGTGCGCCGGAGTGGGGCTGTACGTTGGCGTAAGCCGCGCCGAAGAGCTCCTTGGCACGGTCACGGGCGATGTTTTCTACTACGTCAACCGCAGAGCAGCCGCCGTAGTAACGCTTGCCGGGGTAGCCCTCGGCGTATTTATTGGTGAGGACGCTGGCATTGGCTGCCATAACCGCCTCGGAAACGCAGTTTTCGGAGGCGATCAGCTCGATGCCGTCCTGCTGGCGGGAAAGCTCCTGTGCGATGGCCTCGGCCACTGCGGGATCGTATTTCGCCAGAAAATCCATATTTTCGTATACCATAATAAGATGTTCTCCTTGAATTTATAATCAACGGGTCTATTATACAAGAAAAAATGCGGTTTGTAAAGGGGTTTTGGAAAAAATGTTTCAAATAATTTCGGAGAAATGCAAAATTTGGAGAAAAAGTTTCGATAAAATTGCGATGCGCGGAAAAGACTGCGGCGAACGATCGATCGGGATGAGAATTCCCTGACAAAGGGGAGTCCGTCGGGGGAGTATGGGATTGGGGGATTATTCAATTTCTGTGCGAATGGTAAACGTATCGGGAAGATTGAAAATATCCTTTTTTAAGAATATCGGATAAAAATATTCATCTTTCAATTGATGGAACGGTAGCCATTCAAAGATGTGTGTACGGTGTCCTTCGTTTGACGTGAACGTATCGCCTCTTGTCAGCAAATCGGTATCGGTTATATCCATCAAGAAATAAATACATAGCTCGTGATAGTGCAGATGATCAACGTCTTCTGTGAAAAATGCTTGGTTAAGCCAAAGCGGGCGCAAAATCTTAGGAGTAATCCCCAACTCTTCTTGAACCTCTCTGATGACAGCGTTCTCGGCAGTTTCGCCGATTGCAACTCGACCGCCGGGCAAGTAATAATACGGTGACCGTTCATCGTGCATTGCCAAAATTTTGCCGTCAGAAATCATCATTGCACATACTCTGTAATTGAATTTTTGATTACCGGATTGGAAGGATAGATCCATTTATTCACACCTCCATCAATATAAATTGATTCGTAATAATGATTGTTGTTGTCAAAATCAGCCGACGAGTATTCGTCGGCTTTAATAAAAAGTTTTTGGGAGGGTTGCAATTCGGCAATGCCGAATTGCTGGCGTTCTCCCTTTACTTTCCCACGCAAAATCGGTGGAAGATGGCGTCTACGATGTCGGCGGAGACGGCGCGGCCGTCGGCTTCGGAGAGGGCGGCCATGGCCTCCTCCAAGTCCATGCCTGCTACGTCGGGGGTGAAGCCGCTCTCCAGCGCCTCCAGCGCGGCTTGGACGCCCTCGATGGCACGGTCCAGCGCTCCCTTTTGACGGGCGTTGGCAAGGATGGCGGTGGTATCGTAGTCGATCTCGCCCTTGGCGAAGAGGTTTTCGATGCACTTTTTCAGATCGTCGATGCCCTCGCCGGTGGTGCAGGAGATTGCCGCCACGCCGCTGAGCCGGCTGAAGAAGAATCGCTGAATCTCGGGGCTGAGGGAGAGCGCCTTGTGATAGAGCGCAGGCAGATTGCCTACCACGGGCTGTGCCTCGGGCAGATCGCATTTGTTGAACACGGCGATCACGGGAACACCGTGGGCGGCGTTGGCTCTGTGAATCTCATTCAGCGTAGCGGCGTCGGCAGGATCGGAGCCGTCCAGCAAAGCCAGAATCAGCTCGGCCTCGCCCAGTGCGGCAAGGCTGCGCTCCACGCCGATCTGCTCGATGGGATCGTCGGAGTCTCGCAGGCCTGCGGTGTCAGTCAGGCGCAGGGTGATCTTGCCCACCTGCACCGTCGCCTCGATGGTGTCACGGGTGGTGCCTGCAATGTCACTGACAATGGCACGCTCTCTGCCCACCAGTCGGTTGAGCAGGGAGGATTTGCCGGTGTTGGGGCGTCCTACGATCACCGTGGAGATGCCTTCGGAAATGGCGTGTCCCACGTAGTAGGTGTCGGAGAGGGCTTGCATATCGCCTGCCAGCTTTTGCAGTGCCGCCTCCATCTCCTCGGTGGAAAGATCGGTGAGATCCTCGTCGGGGTAGTCGGCGTAGACGTAGGCGGTGGAGATCAAGGTTTTCAGACTTTCGTAAAACTCATTCAGTTTTGCGGTGAGCCGTCCCTCGGTGTGGGAGCGAGCCAGCTTCAAGGCCTCCTCAGACTTTGCGTCGATGAGGTTGATCACCGCCTCGGCCTCGGTGAGCGAGACTTTGCCGGCAACGAATGCCCGTTTGGTGAACTCCCCTGCTTCGGCAGGGCGTGCGCCTGCGGCAAGGATTGCCGACAGCACCTTTTCGGTGAGCAGAACGCCGCCGTGGCAGGAAATCTCCACCGTGTCCTCGCCGGTGTAGGAGTGGGGGGCACGGAGAACCGCCGCCATTCCATCGTCGATGGGCTTGGTCAGGCGGCCGCCGTGGGAGGGGGCGTGAATGGTGCCGTAGACGATTCTGCCGGCATTGATCTCTGCAAGGGACTTGCCCGATGCAGGGCGGAAGACTTTGGATGCAATGGCAATGGCCTCGTCGCCGCTGATGCGGATGACGGCGATGCCTCCCTTGCCGTAAGGGGTGGAAATAGCTGCAATGGTATCTGTCATAAGTATGGTGGGAACTCTGTGGGTTCCTTCCTCCGTTGATTGAAATGGGGTAGGGATAGTTAGCAGACCTCATCCGTCACGCCTACGTAATAGTTGCGCAAAGCGCAACTATAGCCACTCTTCCGTGCAGTTCCGAATAGCGGAACTGCCGTAGTTCGCTGGCGACTATGTCGCCTTGGCGAACTACACTTAAGGAGAAGGCTTGGGTTTGTGCGAACTGATCGTACTGCTCCTACCTTGGCGCACTGTACGAATAAATCTGTCGTAGGGCAGGGGCTTGCTCCTGCCGCCACCCGCCTTTTCCACGATGCCAACCGTGGTAGTCGAGAGGAGTGGCACAATCTCTCCCCTCGGGGTATATGGAGACGGTTTTCGTTGCCGCCACCCGATTCTAAAAAATAGCATCCATTGCCGTAATGCCGTCGGCAAAGCGGGCTTCCTTGTCGCTGCTGCCGAAGATGCCGATGATATACTGCTTACCATCCTCTTCTGCAAGGAAGATTACGTTGTAGCTGCCCTCGATGGAGCCGGTTTTTCCGCTGATGACGCGGGGATCGTAGTAGCCGCTGTCCTCGATGAGCAGAAGATTGGTGTTGATCCACGTGTTGGTGTGACCGCTCTCGTAGGTCACGTCCGCTTTGGCGATGCCGCCGAAGGTGCGGAGCGTTTCGTTTTCAAAGGCCAGCTTGGCGATTATCGCCATATCCTCCACGCCGGAGTAGTGCTCCTTTTCGGCAAGGCCGTCGGGGACGGTGAAGCTTGTGGAGCAGCATCCGATGGAGGCGGCATATTCGTTCAGCCCTTTCATAAACCGCTCCACCGCCGCTTTGCCGCTCAGAGTGGGATCTAACTTCTTGCCTGCCGCCGCCGCAATGGCGTAGGCGGCATCGTTGCCCGAGGGGATCATCATACCCTCAATCAGCATCTCCACGGTAAGGGTGTGGTGGGATTTTATATAGGCGATGGACGATCCTGCGCCTACCAGAGACAGCTCGTCTCCGGGGGTGATCAGCTCGTCGGGGGAGAGCAGGGTAAGAGCGTAAAGGGCGGTGAGGAGTTTAGTAGTAGAGGCGGGATAAATGCGCCGCTCCGCTCCGTGGATGGCGACGAACTCCTCCGCCTTGCAATCGTAGATGAAATAAGCCGTGGCGCTCAGCCCGTCCACCGTGATGGGGGAGGCAGAGACGGGAATATAGCCGAGATCGCCCTCCTCGTGCAAGGTGGCACGGGGACTGCAAGCGGTGATGAGCAGACAGAGAGTGAGCAAAAGGGAGAAGAGGCGCACGCTCCGCCGAAGAGAATGGTTGTGCATAAAAATCTCCTTGGAAATTACTGCTCCTATTGTAACACAGAAAATCCCCTTTCGCAAGGGGATTTTGTGGATAGAATCGGAAGATTTTATTAAATCGGGGAAGGGCGGATAAGCTTTATTTCTTGGGGATGGCCTTGTGGGGATATTGCAGGGCGATGCGGTTCTCGGGATTGCGGTCGAAGAGGTAGAGGACGGCAAGGAAGATCCACTCGGCGGGCTTCATCAGCAGATACACCACGTCTGCCGCCAATTTCGTGCGGATAAGCTTGGCGATGGGCAGGCCGTAGCGATCGTAGTTCTTTCGAACGAAGCGATGGAAACGGGGCGTGCGCTCCTCCAGCAGCTGCTCGAAGGCGTTGGCAATGCACAGCTGACGGTTGACGATTACCGTGTGTCCGTGGCGAATGCCCGAGCGGATGGGTTTTACCACCCGTTTGTGTCCGCCTGCCGCAACGGTGCAGAGATAGTGGCCGTCATAGGGAAGATTGGGAGGGGGGATTTGCTGAGAGAAGGTCCAGTCGGCCGTTTCGGTCCAAGCACGGATGGCGGCGTCGGGCTGCTGTCCGAAGAGCACCAAAATCATAATCAAAGCACCCAGCAGAGGGAGCACCGCCAGTAGTCCCGCTGCGGGAAGGGTGGATGCATTATCCAAAAAGCGTGCCAGCATCGACAATCGGGGGAGTTCGCCTGCCGCTTCTGCCTGCCGCATCAGCTGAGCTTTGTCGTGCACCGTCAGGCGAAGGGTGCGCAGATAGAGCAGAATCAGATTGAAGGGGAGGATGGTTTGGGGGAGATAGAAGGTTTCCTCGTGAATCTGAAGAATCCACACCACCGCCACGGCACCGCCTACGTACATTGCGGCGATGGAAAGTGCGGTGAGCAGGGGAGGCTGTTTCTCTAAGGGCATCAGCCGCAGGATGAGATAGCCGCCGAAGCCGACGAGGGTCAGGGTAACGATGGTGGGGATGGCCGCCAGCTTCACGGGGGAGTGGAGCTGATAGGCGTAGAGCTGTTCCCACCAATCGGCGGCGATTACCGTCATATCGATTCCGTCGGAGGTAGTATAGAAGTAGAAGGCGGTGAGGGGGATGCCAAGCACGAGGGTGAAAATCTCGATCTTGGCGGCAGCCTTGCGGCGAATGCCCTCGGCAGTATGGATCAGCAGAAACCACAGATTGACGGCGGTGAGAATCGGCGGCAGAAAAATGATCGAAAAGACCAAGCCCAGCAGAGAGTCCAGCAAATTGCCGGTGGAGATGACTGCGTATAGGGTAATCAGGATAGTCGGGATGGCCGCCAGCTCGATGGTGCGCAGGATAGGATGGCGATAGAATCCACGCCCTCGGCGTTTTTCTTCGATGGGATCGTCGGTAGCGGGAAGCGCCCATAGGGCTTTCCAAGTTTGAATGAGACGGTTCATAAAGGTTCTCCTTGATTTATCGCTATTCGATATACTTGTGTGCTTAGTATAACACACTCAAAAACGTTTGTCAATAGGATTTATTGAATTTCGATAAAATATTTTTGAAGAACGAAATTGTTGGAAGCAGGGGCAAAAGAGGAAAATCGAGTGATTTTCCTTTTTCTTTGTGTTATAATGTAGATAATTTCAACCGATGGGAGATATCCTTATGAAAAAAGCCATTTTATTTGATCTGGACGGCACCCTTTGGGATTCCGGCGATACGGTTCTGCCTGCGTGGAATCGGGTGCTTGCCGAGGTGCAGGTTCGTCCCCTGCTCACCAAAGAGGAGCTGGACAGCTTTATGGGGCTGGGTCCCCAGGATCTTGCCGATAAATTTCTGCCGATGCTTGACTCCCCCGAGGAGCGGCTGGCCCTCTTCACCCGTTGCTTTGACGCCGAGGTAGAGGCGATCCGTAAAAACGGCGCACGGCTCTACGATGGCGTTTTGGAGATGCTGACCGCGCTGAAGGAGCGGGGCTGTTTCCTTGCCGTGGTGAGCAACTGCAAGGACGGCTACATTCAAGCGTTCCTCGATTATTATGAACTGCATCACCTCTTCCCCGATTTCGAGTCTGCCGGTGCGACCGGGCTGACGAAAGGCGAGAACATCGCCTTGGTGCTGTCTCGCAATGGTTTTACCACCGAGGAAGCCCTCTACGTGGGCGACACCATCTGGGATATGGAAGCCTCGATGAAGGCAGGCGTGGATTTCCTCCACGCGGCGTATGGATTTGGCTCCGTGCCCGAGGGAACGCCTGCGGTGAGCTGTCCTAGAGAGATTCCTGCGAAGGTGTAGGGATTGAGGATTGAATATGAAAGATAGAATCATCGACTTCCTGCTGGAAAATGCAGGGGTGAATATCCGCTATCTCGTGCATCGGGATCTGCTGGGAACACCGAAGGACGAGCCCTTTATGCAGGCAATGCAAGCTGAAATTTTGCAACAGCCAAACGTGCAAAAGCATTTGGCTGCACAACATCCCGATGGATGGTTCGGGCATGAGCTCCACGGGATCGACGGTATGGATTGCCATATTGGTGGGCTGTTGAATGCCGGGGTGGAGCCTGATAACCCGCAGATTCAAAAAGCGATCACCGCACTTCTCACGCCCGAGATCGCATCACAGCATAAAAACTGGTTCCGTGGCGGCGATGCGCTGGATGCGGAAGAGCGTGGCGGAAATCAAGCCATTATGACCAACATTCTGTCGTGGGTAGGCTATTCCGAGGAGACGCCTCTGCTGTCTCGGCAGATTGCGCTGTCGTATGAGCATCTTTCGGCTGTACTGAGCTATCAATCGGTAGACGATTTCTCGGTTCGTGGCAAAAACGAGCGGTATTACAAGCCAATGGCGAGATTTCCCGGTTCCAATCACATCGGTCTGCTATCCGCTACGAAGAGTTGGCGCAGTGATGAGAATATGCAAAACGCCCAAGCTGCCATCCGGCACGGCTATGAGCTGATGAAGGATTTTGATGAATACATCACTTTTAAGAAGCCTGCCGAATACGGAG
>JAFTMF010000171.1 GCA_017452565.1 Clostridia bacterium | reverse complement strand
CGTTGATGCACGAGATCACCCGCCACCATCGAGATAAACTGGAGGAATACAAACCTCTGTTGAACGATATTGTTGAACGTATTCTCAAGGAATGTACCGATAGTGTTTCTCGTCGAAATGCAGTAAAATCTATGTGTATGATCTGCGACGAGAACGAAGTAGACGATTGGATGAAGCGTGACACAAGATTCTATCATGAAGAGCGACTGGACATTTGGGAGGAGCGTTATAAACTGATGGGAGATGACGAACAGTATTGGATGTATCGATATGCCGGCAATTTCCTTCGTGTGGCGCACGCTCTCGATCGGCTTAATAAGCATCCGGATTACAGGGGGAATCCCGAACTGTGCGTGGAGTGGAACGAAATGAACTTGCGTATGTTGAACTGTGCGGTAAACCGTGCAAATGAGGATGAAATTCCCGATGGATGGATCGGAGAATATGCCTATGTATACATTCGGTTGGCGGCAGGGTACTTTGGATTGGGTGAGTGCGAAAAAGGGTACGCTTATTTGGAAAAAGTGTATGCGCTTAACGAACGATGGTCGCAAATCCCCGATAAAACGCCGCTCGAATTGGGAAATCCGCTGATTTTTGGAAAAACGATGATTATGAAGGAAGATTATCATATCGTTATGCCAAACGAAAAATATTGCTTTAATTTTAAGGGCATCCGCTATTGGCTCCACCCGCTTGCGCAGACGATGACCCTTCCCACCGGTTGGGAGTGGTTTGATTCGGTGCGGGACGAGGAACGCTTTCGTTCAATTCTTGAAAAAGCAAAAGCTTTAACAAACATTCAATAACAGAGAGACCGCTACGGCGGTCTTTTTTGCTTCGATATTTCTGCAAAAAATGGATACAATCCTATACAAGGCCTTGCTTTTGTTGCTCGCTTGTGTTATACTAATGGCAATACCATTCAGGAGGAACTCATTATGGAAAACTATTTGTTGAGCTTGGAGCAGGTAGCTTCGCTTTTCGATTACTTAGACGAGAAATTGGAAGAGGATGGATGCGACAATACCCTCAGATACACCAAGGAGTGGTTAGCAATCAATCTCCCTGAGGATCAGCACGAAGCAATTCTCGCGGAAATGGAAGAAATGGGCGGCTATTGCGACTGTGAGGTCGTGTTCAACTGCTACGAGGACTATCAGGACGAGCTCTACGACGAAGAAGAGGAATAAACGAACAGTCAATCTCACCCAAACTGGGGAGATTGACTTTTTGTTTGCAGGAATCCAATCTCCTGCCGCTACGGCGCTCTCTTTTGTATTTTCCTCAATCGTTCACAATTTCCAACTTGACAACCTCGCGCCTCTGTATTATAATGGAGCAAACTACAAAATCGAGGTCAAACCTATGCCCAGATTCTTTCTTCCTCCCGCCGCCTTTGAAGGCGTATCTGCGGGGGATCTTGTTACCATTATCGGCGACGATGTCCGTCATATCTCCCTTTCCCTCCGGATGCGGGTGGGCGACGGAGTCACCCTCTGCGATGGCGCAGGGGTAGAGTACGACGGTACCCTCGTCTCCCTCGCCCCCACGGCGGTGGAGGTGGAGATTTCCGCACCCCGCAAGAGCACCCGTGAGATGCCGGTGAAAATCACCCTCTATCAAGGGCTTGCCAAGGGCGACAAAATGGATACCATTATCCAAAAAGCGGTGGAGCTGGGCGTTTCCCGCATTGTTCCCGTTACCACGGCACGGTGCATTATGAAAATGGGCGACAACGCCGATAAAAAGATCGCACGATGGCAGAAAATTGCAAACGAGGCGGCAGGGCAGTGCGGACGAGGCATTCTTCCCGAGGTTGCCCCTCCGATCTCCTTCAAGGAAGCCGTGGCTGCTGCAAAGTCGGATGATCTTTCCCTCTTCTGCTACGAAGAGCTGGGCAAAACGCAGTCTCTGTCGGCGCTTCTCCCCGAGTCTGCGCCTGCAACCCTCTCCTTGTTCGTAGGCCCCGAGGGCGGCTTTGATCCCCGGGAAGCCGATGCGGCAGTGGAGGCAGGGATCAAGCTCTGCGGACTGGGGCCCCGCATTCTGCGTACCGAAACGGCATCGGGCTACGTGCTGGCGGCAATTTCCTTCTTCTATGAGTGAGCGGTTTGTATAACTTGACCACTTTGGGCATCATTTCATTCAAATTCCGAAAATTTTTTTTAGAAAATTTATTAAAAATGTTAATTTGCCTATTGAAATTCTACAAAAAATAGTGTAGAATAATAGTTGTATTGAACAAGAAGAAATTTACGGGCTTGTCAGATTCATCAAACAACAGTTCGATCTGCTTGCCGTCATTTGAAAGGAGACATTCTTTATGTCGAATCGCTTATTCCAGGGTATTATTTATCAGATGAAGGATGCAGTTGACCGCGTCATTGGCGTTATGGACGAGGCAGGGGTAGTTATTTCCTGCAGCGAGCTGGTGAAGATCGGTGAAATCCGTCAGGGCGTTCGGGACGAGCTGTCCTATACCTCCGAGGTGACCACGCTGGGCGGTTATACCTACCGTACACTGGGCGCAGGCGCCGCTAAGAGCGAATACGTTGTATTCGTTGAAGGCGAGGACAAGACTGCTGAGCGTCTGTCTATGCTGCTGGCAATTTCTTTGGGCAACATCAAGATCCTTTACGACGAAAAACACGACAAATCTTCTTTTATTAAAAACATCATTCTGGACAACATCCTTCCCAGCGATATTTACATAAAGTCCAAGGAGCTTCACTTCGCAGGTGACGTTTCCCGCGTAGTATTCCTCATCAAATTCACCGGTAAGAACGACGTAATCCCCTACGACGTTCTGCAGAATATGTTCCCCGGCAAGAACAAGGACTACGTCATCAGCGTTGGCGAGAGAGACAGCGTTCTGGTAAAGGAAATCAAGCCCAATTACGATATGCGTGACATTGAGAAGATGGCTCGCTCCATTTCCGATACCATTTCCACCGAGTTCTACTCCAAGGTTTCCATCGGTATCGGTACCGTAGTGGACAATATCAAGGATCTGTCCCGTTCCTACAAGGAAGCACAGGTTGCACTGGAGGTTGGTAAGGTATTCGATACCGAAAAGGATATCATCAGCTACGATAACCTGGGCATCGGCCGTCTGATTTATCAGCTGCCTACCTCTCTTTGCGAGATGTTCCTGCAGGAAGTCTTCAAGAAGGGACCGCTGGAGTCTCTGGACCGTGAAACCCTCACTACCATTCAGGCATTCTTCGAGAACAACCTGAACGTATCCGAAACCTCCAGAAAGCTGTTCGTTCACCGTAACACTCTGGTTTACCGTCTGGAAAAGATCCGTAAGCTCACCGGTCTGGATCTGAGAGAATTCGAGCACGCTATCACCTTTAAGGTAGCGCTGATGGTTAAGAAGTATCTCTCTTCCAAGCCTACTAAATATTAAGTCTCGACAAACATGGGCTTGCCCGTAGCAGAGACCGACGCGACAGAAATGACAGTGCAGACCGTTTTTTCTGACGCTCGGTCTCCCGCTTCGGTGGGCTCTGTTTTGTCTGTATAGTGAATCTAAAAATAATATATGATTGAACTGAAGAATGTAACCAAAACTTATGCAGAAGGCAACTATTCTCTGATGGATGTCAATCTGCAGATCAATAAAGGCGAGTTCGTGTTCATCGTGGGCGGCTCGGGAGCGGGTAAAACCACTCTTCTGCAGCTGCTGATTGCCGAGGATAAACCCACCGAAGGCACTATTTCGGTAGCCGATCAGCGGTTGGATACCATCAAACGGAGACAAATTCCAGAATACCGTCGAAAAATCGGCATTGTTTTCCGGGATTTCCGTTTGTTTACCGATAAAACGGTGTATGAAAACGTAGCGTTCGCTCTGCGAGTCACCGGAGAGCCCTCCGGCTCTATCCGTACTAAGGTGATGGCATCGCTTCAAATGGTAGAATTGTCCGATAAGGTGAAATGCTATCCCGGCGATCTTACCGGCTGCGAGCAGCAGAGGGTTGCGCTGGCACGTGCCATTGCAGGCGGTCCCAACGTGATCATCGCGGACGAGCCCTGCGGCAATATCGACCCGGTGGAAAGCAGAGATCTGCTGGAGCTGTTTGGCAGAATCCAAAGCCGTTATGAAAAAACGGTTGTGGTACTGACTCACGATCGGGAGCTGGCTGAATCCTTCGGCCACCGCATCGTGCGCTTGCACCGCGGGCAGATTGTGGAGGATCGTGCCGCATATATTCCCGGCGATCTGATCGAGCATAGCTCGGAGGGGGAGACGGCCCCTGCCGTGGATGAAGACGCATTGCCAACCGAGTCGGTGCGGATTCCTATGGTAGATGCCACCGAGGTGATCCCCGGTGCGCCCATTCCCATCGTTCCCATCATTTTGCCGACCGTTGACTTGCCCGTGGAATCGACCGATTCCGCTGATCCTGCCTCTTCTGCAGAATCTGAAGAAGCCACTCCCGACCCGTCTGCCGAACCTGCGGAAGTATCCGTTCCCGTTTTGGTAGAGGAAGAACCGGTGTATGCAACCGGCGATACCATCGAATACGATCTGTCGGCTTTGGTGGCGTCCGGTGAAATGGATTCCCACACCGCCAACGATTTGGTAATTGCGGCGATGCAAATGCTGGGGCTGCCCATTCCGGCGGCAGAAGAAGTGCCGCAGGAGACGGCGCCTGCCGAATCTGCGGAGTCTGTCGAGCCTGTTGAGCCTTCGGCTGACTCTGAGGAATGCGAAGAGCCTACCGTTGTTCTGCCCGTTCAGACGGAGAACAGGGAAGTACCTGCCGATGAGACTGACGATAGTCCTACTATGGTCATTCCGGTCATCACCGCCAAGGGTGCGCCCGCAAAGGAGGAGGACTGATACTGTTATGAAGAAATTCAGCTTATCCTTTGCTTTTTCAAAAAGTTTTTCTCAGATCGGCAATACGCTGGTCATGAGCATTGCCACTATCCTTGCATTGATGGGAAGCCTTGTGATGCTGGGAACCGTGGGATTGCTCCAATATACCGTAGACGTCAATCTGTCAGATCTGTCTACAAAGGGACGAGCGGCAATCTTCCTGCAATCCGATTGTACCGTGGAAGAAATTGCGCAGGTACAGAAAACGTTGGATGAATACGTGAAAGACGGAAGTCTGAAAGCATATACCTTCGTCTCCAAAGAAGAGGCACTGCGTGCCGAGATGGAGCGGTTCCGGGATTATCCCCAGCTCTTCCACTCTCTGCAAACCGGCGAAAATCCGTATCGGGATTCTTACGTGCTGGAGGCAGGTGAGTCCGGAGAGATCGCATCGGTGATCGAGGAGTTGCAGAAATTCTCGCTGACCCGTTCTACCGAAGAAGAGGATAGCATTCCCTTTACGCCCGTGGTCAATTCGGCGCTTCACGATACGGCAACCGATACCGTACAGAAGGTGATGAAAGTGCTCCGCACAGTAGGGTTTGCAATTTTCACCGCACTGCTGCTGGGTGGACTGTTTATCCTGATCAATACCGTCCGTCTGGCAATTTTCGGACGGAGTCAGGAGCTGGCCGTGATGCGTTACGTTGGTGCTACCGGAGCGTTCATCAAAGCGCCCTTCCTGATGCAGGGACTGGTGCTGGGATTTTTCTCCTCGGCGGCTGCATTCGGCGTACAGTGGTATCTGTACGAGGCTTGTCTTACTTACGTTGGCAACACATTCCCGTTGATCACGCTGATTCCCTTTGAATATTTGTGGTATTACGTGCTGGCGGCATTCCTGTTTGTAGGATTGCTGGTGGGAGTTGTAGGCGGCGCTCTGTCTACCGCTTGCTACCTGCGGGAGAGCTATCGGTCACAATCGTGACTGACGGCAGCGCATACCTATGGAAAGGTTTGAATAAAATAAAATGTATAAGCTCTGCAATATGCGAAAATGGGCTTGCCTGTTTCTCATACTGTCGCTGACCCTCTGCGCCCTTCCGGGCTCTGCAAACGTGGCTGACTCGGAGGCAGAAGAGGAATCTCAGCTGAGCGAAGCGGATCAGCAAATTGCCGATTTCCGCGCCGAAATTGAGCGATTGAGAGAAGAACAGCTTTTGCTGGATCAGAAAATCGCTACCGAAAAGGAACAAGTCGGCGGTGCCTTGCAGCAGAAAACGCTGATGGATCAGCAGATTTTCCTGCTTTCTTCGGAGATTGCCTGCTTCGATTTACTGCTGGAGTGCTACGATGCCCTCTTGGATCGGCAGGAGACCGAATACGATGCACTGAGCATTTCCTACGATAACCGCTTTGCATCGCTGATCGAACGGCTTCGCCAAACCCGAGAAGAAGAGATGCCCGGAAAATGGGAAGTATTCTGTCGAGCAGAGAGCTTTTTGGATCTGCTGATCGGGCTGGAACGGCTAAAGCAAATCGAAGAATACGATCGCTCGCTGATGAAATCGCTGGAGGAGGATCAAATCCTGCTGGCCGATTTGCGAGGACAAATGGATGAATACCGCTACGATCGTCGTAATACCGCGCTGGAGCGTGCCAAGCGGATGCAACAGCTCAATATGCGTCTGCAGGAAAGCGGCAACTTCCTCCAATCGCTGATGGGAGACGTGAACCGCTTCAGCTATTACGTGCAACAGACTCAAGCAGGAAAACAACGGGCGGATCGAATGATCGCCGACCGTGTGCAGACTCTGCTGGATCGGATTGCCACCGAAGGAAACGGTTTCCTCTTGGCCGAACAAGAGGCCAAGCTGCAAACGGCAGGCGAGGCGATCGGTGCACAGATGGAGCAGGGAAGTCTGCAGAAGGGCGCACAGTTCTACGAAGACGGTGCCGCCTACATATGGCCGTTGGTGATTTCACCCGATAAAGAAGCATCGGTGCTGTCCCATATGGGCTACCGTACCTATCAGGTAGGCGGCAAGCTGATTACCTCCTATCACAGCGGCGTGGATCTGGCAGCAGATTACGGCAGTTCTGTTGTAGCGGCGGCCTCAGGCAAGGTGATCTCCACCGAGTATTTCGACGGCTACGGCATCTGCGTGGTAATTCTCCATGCCGACGGCAGTCAGACTCGTTACGCTTATTTGGGCAAAGCGTTGGTGGAAATCGGTGAATACGTTCTGCAAGGCGAGATCATTGCAACTGCAGGTGTCAGCGGCAACAGTGCCGGCATCGGCTGTCATTTCGAGATCGTGCAAAACGGTGCGCCGATGGATCCGCTTCAGTATCTGACGGTTCCCAAATCCGACCTGCCGAGCACCACTACAGATTGATCGATCCGCTCTGCAGTGATTTCGTAACAGTGCATCCTATTTTCAGAATAATAAGGAATAATCTATATGAAGAAGAAAATTTCGTGGTATTGGACGCCGCTGGCCGTGATTTTGGCGGTGCTGATCACCTTTATGTCTACCTTTGTGGGAATGAAGGTGCAGATGCATCAGGCAGGGAATTATCCCTACCTCTCGGACGATCTCTACCAAGATCCCACCTTTGCTTACGTCAGACGGTTGGTGGAATCCAATTATATCGGTGAGGTGCCGGAGTTTGATCTGTCGGCTGCCACCGATCAGCTCATTCACGAGTACGTCGCCTCGCTGGGCGATCCCTACGCCCGCTATATGACTCCCGAAGAGTACAAGGAGTATACCTCCTCTATGCAGGGCGATCTGGTGGGCATCGGCGTGCAGGTTGCATACGATATTACCAGCCTGTCCATCGAAGTTTTGCTGGTAATGCCAAACTCTCCTGCTGAGTCTATGGGACTTATTCCCGGTGACCTGATTACTGCCGTAGACGGCGTCAAGGTAGCCGAAATCGGATACAACGCCGCGGCAGACGCCATCAAGGGCGAAGCGGGCACCGAGGTATCCCTCACCGTGCGCCGTGCGGCGGACGGAGAAGAGGTTGTCCTGACCACTAAGCGAGCCCACGTTACCGCCCTGTCGGTGACCTATCAGATGCTCTCGGACGGTCACACCGGCCTGATCCGCATCTTTGAATTCAACGCCACCACCTATCCCCAATTTTCTGCTGCGGTGAACGATTTGCAGAAGCAGGGAGCCGATCGGCTGATTTTCGATCTGCGGAACAATCCCGGCGGACAGCTGGACAGCGTCCTGTCGGTGCTCTCCTATATCCTTCCCAAGGGAAGTCTGCTGATTCGCATCAACGATGCGACCGGCAAAGAGGAAACCTACTCCGATACCGAGGAGACCGATCATACCGTGGACTGTCCTATGGCGGTGCTCGTCAACGGCAATACTGCCAGTGCAGCGGAACTCTTCACCTCCTGCCTGCGGGACTATGAGAAGGTTACCATCGTGGGTGAAAAATCCTTCGGCAAGGGATGTATGCAGTACGTTTACTCCCTCCCCAACGGCGGCGCACTGACGCTCACTACCCGTATGTATAGTCCTCCCTACGGCGGCAATTACGACGGCATCGGCATTACGCCGAGCGTGCCCGCATCTCTGTCGGAAGAGGCTGCAAAGGTATCTTTGCTCAAGCTCACCGAAGAAACTGACGATCAGTTGAAGGCGGCGTTGAAGGCACTGAATGAGTCCGGTAAATAGACCGTTCGGGCTTCGGAGTAAGGAGAGAATCAAATGGCCATCTATACTACCCCCGGTGGAAAGCGGGTGCTGGAAGAAGAACTGCGCCACCTAAAAACCGATGTGCTGGAAGCCATACAAGAAGAAATGGATGCTTCTATCAGTATGGGCGATTTGCACGAATACAATGATGCCAAAGCAGTGCGGGAGAAAATACTGATCCGCATTGCCGAGCTGGAAGAAATGCTGCAGAAAATTGTTGTGCTGGACACCTATTAAACTGCGGCGAAGGTAAACACCCGGTCAATGATGATCTGTAGAAGGGAACAGATCCCAACAGATCCTTCAATATATTTAATATCTATCATAAGGAGAATACAATTATGGCACGTACCGCAACTAAAGAAGGCAAACTCAAACTGGAAGAAGAACTGAATTATCTAAAGAACGTCAGAAGAAAAGAGATCACCGAGGCAATCGGTATCGCAAAGGGCTTTGGTGACCTTTCCGAGAACTCCGAGTACGATGAAGCAAAAACCGAGCAGGCGAAGGTTGAATCCAGAATCGCCGAGCTGGAAGAAATGCTGAAGGATATCGTTGTTGTAAGCGAAGTGAATACCGATGCAGTAGGCGTAGGTTCCAAGGTTCGCGTATACAATGCAAAGTGGGAAGAGGAAATCGAATACCATATTGTTGGTTCTACCGAAGCAGACCCTCTCAAAAATAAGATTTCCGACCTCTCTCCCATCGGCAGCGCCATTCTTGGCCGCAAGGTTGGCGAAACCGTAGTAGTAGAAACTCCTATGGGTCACGCAAACGTAACGATTCTGGAAATCAGCGAATAAGCTTGAGCCAAACAGTGAAGTGAAAGGATAATAAAATTATGGCAGCAAATGAGACGAATGAAGTCATTTCCGCCGGTAGTGAGCTGGCGGTCCGTCGGGAAAAGCTGGCAACGCTGAAGGCGACCGGTAACGATCCCTTTACGATTACCAAGTACGATGTAGACGCATTCAGCGCAGACATCAAAGCAGATTATCCCTCCTACGAGGGTAAGACCGTCCGCCTGGCAGGCAGAATGATGAGCCGCCGTATTATGGGTAAGGCTTCTTTTGCGAATCTGGCAGACAAGCAGGGCAATATTCAGCTCTACGTCAAGCGCGACGAAGTTGGCACAGACCTGTACAACACCGGCTTCAAGAAATGGGATATCGGCGACATCATCGGCGTAGCCGGCACTGTATTCACCACTCAGACCGGCGAGGTTTCCATCCACGTAACCGAGCTGACTCTGCTGGCAAAATCTCTTCTTCCTCTCCCCGAGAAGTTCCATGGTCTGACCAACGTAGACCAGCGCTACCGTCAGCGTTACGTTGACCTGATCGTGAATCCCGAGGTAAAGGAAACCTTCGTCAAGCGTAGTATGATCCTCCGCGAGCTCCGCGCTTATCTGGACTCCAAGGGATTCTTGGAAGTAGATACTCCTATCCTCACTCCTTTTGAGATTGGCGCATCTACCCGTCCCTTCTATACCCACCACAACACGCTGGATATGGATATGGTGCTCCGCATCGAGACCGAGCTGTATCTGAAGCGTCTGATCGTAGGCGGTATGGATCGCGTATACGAGGTAGGCCGTATCTTCCGTAACGAGGGTATGGATACCAAGCATAACCCCGAGTTCACCACCATCGAACTGTACCAGGCATACACCGACTTTGAGGGTATGATGAATCTGGTTGAGGATATGATGAAGACCGTAACTATGAAGGTTTGCGGCACTCTGCAGATCCCCTATCAGGGACAGACCATCGATCTCTCCCACTGGGAGCGTATGACTATGGTGGAGGCTGTTAAGAAATACTCCGGCGTAGACTTCGCAGAGGTTGCTTCCGACGAAGAGGCAATCGCACTGGCCAAGGAGCATCACGTAGAGCTGCCCGAGGTTCCCACCAAGGGTGCAATCCTGGCTGAGTTCTTCGACGCATACGTAGAAGAGAAGCTGATCCAGCCCACCTTTATCTACGATTATCCCGTAGAGATCAGCCCTCTGGCGAAGCGCAAGCCCTCCGATCCCGCATTCACCGAGCGTTTCGAATATTTCATCAACGCCACCGAATTCGGTAACGCGTTCTCCGAGCTCAACGACCCCGTGGATCAGAGAGAGCGTTTCGAGAAACAGGTAGCAGAGCGCAAGGCGCAGGATCCCGAAACCCGTGCGCAGGTAGACTACGATTACGTCACCGCACTGGAATACGGTCTGCCTCCTACCGGCGGTCTGGGCTTCGGCATCGACCGTTTGGTTATGCTTCTCACCGACAGCGCGTCCATCCGCGACGTCCTGTTGTTCCCCACAATGAAGCCCGTGGACTAAACAATCAACTATCGCCAAGGTGCCTTTACGGCGCCTTGGCGAATTGCCCTGAGGGGAGTTATCTATGAAAACACAAAAAAACGCCCCCATTGGGGTGTTTGATTCGGGACTGGGCGGTATCAGCGTGCTCCGTGAGCTAAAGGCTTTGATGCCTCGTGAGCAGTTCCTTTATTTTGGTGACGATCAAAATGCGCCGTACGGCGTGCGCACGGAAGAAGAGGTCCTCACCCTCACCCGCTCGGGTGTAAATCGGCTGTTCGATAACGGATGCAAGGCAGTAGTGCTGGCTTGCAATACTGCAACTGCAGCTGCGGTCGTGGCACTTCGTACGGAGATGCCCGATCAAATCATCATCGGCGCGGAGCCTGCTATCAAGCCTGCGCTGAAAGACGGACATAATCGAATCGGTGTGCTGGCAACCGAAACCACGCTGGCGTCCCGTAGATTTGCTAATTTGGTGGAAACTGTGGGCGAGGGAGCCGAGATCATCCCCATTCCTGCACCGGGATTGGTGGAGCTGATCGAAGAACGGATCTGGTCCGGCCCCGTACTGGAGGCTTTTTTAGCCAAGCTGTTGCTAAAACCGCTGTCTAAAGGCGTGGATGCATTGGTGCTGGGATGTACTCATTATCCGTTTGTCGGCGAGACGATTCGCAAAGTCAGCAACAATTTGCCGTTGTACGACGGCAATCACGGTATCGCATTGCAAACGCAGCGGTTGTTGGCAGCAAAAGATTGGCTTACTGACAGCGAGCAAGGTGGTGTCACCTTCCTCAGATACGGTCAAGATGCAGGATTTTTCGATTTGGCGCAACAATTACTAGCAAACTCTTGGGAGGAGTAATGGAATGATGGAAAAAATTAAAAAATGGTTTTCCAATTACTGGTATCATTATAAGTGGGTCACTATTATCGTGCTATTCTTTGCAACGGTGTTTGGAATCGGCGTGTATCAGATGGCGACTAAGGATACTTATGATATCAATATCCTCTATACGGGTCCCATCTTGATGAATCAGGATCAGACAAAGGGAATCGAAGATGCCTTCGCATCGGTGTTACCCCGTGATTTCAACGATGACGATGAAAAATCGGTGCTGGTGAACCGCATCACGGTTCTTTCCGATGAACAGCTTGCCGCAAAGCAAGAGGAAGCCAAAAAAGAAGACGATAAGGTCTATTATGACCTCAAAACCCGTAAGGACAGTATCTCTCAGGTGACTACCTTGTTTGCCACCGGCGAGACGACGATCTGTCTGATGGATCCTTATATGTACAATATGTATCTTGCACAGGATGCCTTCGTTTCATTGGAAGAAGTGCTGGGTGAGGTGCCCGACTATGCAAGAGATGCCTATTCGGTAAAGCTGCTGGATACACCCTTCGGACAGTATTTCGACGCACTGCAGGTGCTTCCCGAAGACACTGTGCTTTGTATCCGCAAAGCCGCGGTTTTCTCAGGCGGCTCCAAGAAAAAGGCGAACCGGCAGTATGAATTTGACAAAGAGGTCTTTGAAGCGATTTTCGCATTCACTCCGCCTGAGCTGTAAGGTAGTCGCTTAGGTGTGAGCAGATGGCTGAGGGCGCGGGATATCCGGTATCGAATACGTTTCGGTTTCTCCCGATGTCAACGGTCGATCGTAAAACTCTTCCAACTCGGGAGAACGCTCCGGTGTGGTCGATTCGACACGGGAGTATCCCGACAGTCCGGCATTCTCCCAAAGCTGTATCAGCCGATCCCGAGAGGGAAGGGAGCGAAAGAGGGCTGTCAGAAGAAAGAGCAGGGCAGCGGCGGTAATCAGAGCTCGTCCGGCAATCTGCTCTTTGCGATGATATCGGGGGGAGAAAAAAAGATTCATATCTGCCTCCTGTAGATGCTTTCTATACCAATTCTATGCAACGGAAACCGATTTCAGTACCGTTTGCGAGAAATTTTTATCATTACCGCGAGAATCGCCCGACGGAGTGCCGTTTATTCGGCGATGTGCTCCGAAAGGTCGAAAAAAGCACAAAAATGCATTGTGAATTTTGACCAAAAAGATTTCGTATCTTTTGTACAAGGGGACGAAATCAAAGAATCGTGCGATTTACCATTGCTAAAATCAGAAAATAATGCTATAATACTCTCATAACTATACTTGCGATGCAATGAAGGGGGAACACATTTTGAAGAAGATCATTGCGATGGTGCTTTGTTTCGTGATGCTCAGTATGATGCTGGTTGCTTGTACTGAAAAGGAGGATCCCGGAGCAGAGATTACTATTTATACGGACAAGATTACCAACCTGGACCCTGCGCTGGCTTACAATGATGCCGACGCTGAACAGGTTCTGTCTCTCGTTTACGATGGACTTGTTGACGTAAACGAAAAGGGCAAAGTCGTTGGCTCCATTGCTAAAAAGTGGACGCTGGACGGCAACGTTCTGGAGTTCCGTCTGAACACCACTAAGTGGAGTGACGGCACCGTTATTCAGGCGAAGGACTTTGTTTACGCTTGGAAGCGTATTCTGAATCCCGAGTTCCAGTGCTCTGCTGCATCTCTGCTGATGTACATCAAGAATGCGGAAGAAGTTAAGAATGGCGATACCTCTATCGACAATCTGGGCCTTTATGCTTCCGGTACCAACCTGCTGACCGTTGAGCTGATCGACGCTTCCTATGCAGATGCATTCCTGCAGAACTGCGCAAGCGTTGCCCTCAGCCCTCTGCGTGAGGACAAGGTAGAGAAGATCAAGGTTGAACCCGATCCTCTGTACAAGGAAGATATGGAAGCTATCGACGGCTACATTCGTCCTGCTGATTACAGCTGGGCAACTCTGTCTGCCGTTATGCTGGCAAACGGTCCTTTCTACGTAAAGAATTTCAACTACAAGGATTCCGAGAACCCCGGTATCATTCTGGAACGTAACAAGTATTTCTACTACGATAGCGAGAAGGAAGAAGCACTGCAGAAGTACGTAACTCCTTACAGAATCAACATCAAGTTTGCTGATCCCGCTACCGCACTGGCTGAATTCAAGGAAGGCAAGGGTCTGTTTATCAACAACCTGCCTCTGTCCGATAGAAAGGGCGCAGTAGAGACTAAGGATCTGCTGTCTACCTACTCTTATCTGTTCAACACCAATAAGGAGCTCTTCTCCAATCCTAAGGTTACTCAGGCTCTGTCTATGGCACTGGACCGCGAAGCAATTGCTAACAAGGTTGTATTTGCCAAGGCTGCAAACGGTCTGCTCACCGACGGCGTATGGAACAACAAGCGCGGCACTTCCTTCCGTGAGGTTGCAGGCTCCGTTCTGAACACCAAGGCTGATATCGCAGGTGCAAAGTCCCTGCTGTCTCAGGCTGGCGTTTCCGGTGGCGAGTTCACTCTTACCATCCACAAGGATAACGAAGTAGAGAAGGCTGTTGCTGAAGCTGCTGTTGAGGCATGGACTCAGCTGGGCTTCAAGGTTACCATCGAAGAGGTAGCCGTATCTTACTTCAGATACTACGAGTTCAAGAGCGTTAAGACCGACGCTGAAACCGGTGAAGGCATCGGTTACGAATTCGACTACGTTTACTCCGATCTGATCAAGGACGCCTTTATCGAGAAGTACAGAACCGGCGATTACGACGTAATCGGCCTGGATCTGAGTATGATGACTGCTGATCCTTTCGCTGTACTGGCTCAGTTCGCTACTCCTTACTCCGGCGGTGCATACGACTTTACCGAGTCTGCAGACGATTTCGATCTGATCCCCGGTGTTACCGGTTACTCTAACGAAGAGTACGACAAGCTGATCAGCGATGCGCTGGCTGAAAAGGATGCCGCTAAGCGTGCAACTCTTCTGGCAAAGGCTGAGAAGAAGCTGCTGGAGGATGCTCCCGTTGCTCCTGTTTACTTTATGAAGTCCGGTACTATGATCAGCGAAAATCTGAAGAAGCTGACCATCGACTATGCAGGTCACTACGGCTTCACCAAGGCGCAGGATTCTACCTATAAGTACGATCCTAACGCAGTTGCACTCATTCCCACCAAGCAGTGGAACTGAGTCAGCTTAAATCCACATAGAAGAATGGGCGGGTATCACTCGCCCATTCTTCATCGGAGGTTACTATGGAAACCAGACTTTATGCTGAGGATGAGATCAAGCTCTTTATTCTGTATCTGATGTATCACATCGGTAGACCGCTGGAGTATGACGATATCAACGATATCGTGATGCAGGACGGTTTCGTGGGCGGTATTGATTTTGCAGATTGTTTTGCCGATTTGTTGGAGCGAGGGAATGTTTCCGAGATCAACGAAGAAGGCAAGCTCCTGTATCAGGTCAGCGATCAGGGGATGCAGGTGCTGGAAAGCTTGCAGGGCGATTTGATGAATTACGTCAAGACCCGCGGTCTTCGCAGTGCAATGCGATTGCTGGATTTCCGCAAACGGGGTGCCAAGGTGGAAACCTCCTTCGAGCCTCGTTCGGACGGATGTTATGATCTGACCTGTGCGATTCGGGATAATGGCCCGCTATCGTTGGAGCTGAAACTGGTGGTGGAAAATTCCGCACAGCTGGAGCTGATGCGCTATCAGTTCCGTGAAAATCCAGAACAGATTTATAAAGGCATTCTGGCGTTGCTCACCGGAGAAATCGGATATTTTATGCCCGAATAATTTTCTCGTACTTAGTGAAAATGCGCAATAATTTTAGCTCCGCAAGAGAATTTGCGGGGCTTTTTTTGTGGAAAAACACGGAATTTTAAACCATAGATAAAAAATATGAATAAGGTATTGACAAATTGTAAAATCGTGATATAATGAATAATATAAAAATTGAATGTGAAAATCAGCTCGGTTTTGTGCAATGTGACAAAAGTAGTCTGAATTTTACATTTCCTAACTCAAAATGGCAGGAGCAAACTGTGGATTTGACGCAATTAACTCTCATTCAGCAAATTCAAGCGGGTGACGAATCTGCATTTGACGTGCTTCGAGAACAGTACGGCGCTCTTTTACAGTCTATGGTTTCACGGGCTCTTGCAAAAGAGCAAAGCGCAGAGTATAACGATCTGATGCAGGAAGCTACTCTTGCGCTGTATCATGCCGCGATGAAATTTGATTTATCCCAGAATGAGGTCACTTACGGATTATTTGCAAAAATCTGTATCCGTAACCGTCTAATTTCTGCTCTTCGTAAATATCGCAGACTGTCTCCCGTCCCGGTAAAAGCGAAACCGGTACTGACTTCCTATCAACGTAAATCTGTCAGACGTGCGTCGATGAAGATGGGAGAGTTATCTGAGCTGGTTGATACGCTTTTTTCTAACTTTGAAAAATCGGTTTATCGCTTGTACATTGCAGGGTACTCTGCCGAGGAGATTGCAATTCAGTTGAACCGTTCTAATAAATCTATTGATAATGCCATCTATCGGGTGCGCAAAAAAATTAAACAGCATTTTTCGAGTTAGAAATCATTCGAAAGCTTCGTCTCTTTATTCACATTGTTATATGCCCAAGTAGCTTAAGAAAAGCGTTGTAATCGTTGCAAAGTTGCAAAGATGATGGTTCAGAGCCGTCCGGGGTAAAATTATACCATATCAAAGCGAGGTAGAAACACATGTATCAGGACATCACACTGAAGTGCAAAGACTGCGGAAAGGAGTTCGTATTCTCTGCCGGCGAGCAGGAATTCTATGCTGAAAAGGGCTTCCAGAATCAGCCCCAGAGATGCAAAGAGTGCCGTGCCGCTAAAAAGGGCGTTAACCCTACAACCAAACCGCAGAGAGAACTGTTCGATGCGATTTGCGCAGAGTGCGGTAAGCCTGCAAAGATTCCCTTCCAGCCTACCAATGACAGACCCGTGTATTGCAGCGATTGCTTTGCAGCAAGAAAGGCCAGCAAGTAAGCCAGAATTTGCAAGCTGATCAAAAAACCGAGACGAAAGTCTCGGTTTTTTGCGCTTTTTCGGAAAAATCTTTGAAAAGTCTATACAAAGCCGTTTTTTTGTGGTATAATGTATCTACTATTGATCTGTGATCATTAAAATAGGAATAGGTGAACTATGAAACAAAATTTTGATTCTCATAAGAATAAATCGGATCGCACTCCCGGCGGAAGACAAAATGTGCGTCCTCTTGCAGTTGAGCCGCAGGAAGACAGCAATCTGCTCTATGGCCGCAACGCGGTTTTGGAAGCGCTGAAGAGCGGTCGAACGCTGGACAAGTTGCTGGTGCAAGCCGGTGAGCGGGAAGGCTCTATTACGCTGATCGTTGCCAAAGCGAAAGAGGCCGGCGTTCCGGTAGTGCAGGTGGTAAAGGAAAAACTGGACACACTTGCAGGCGGCGGTGCACATCAAGGTGTAGTTGCAATGGTTGCCGGCGTGGAATATTGTTCCGTGGACGATTTGCTGGCGGTTGCGGAAGAAAAGGGTGAACCTCCTTTCTTGGTGATTGCTGACGGTGTGGAAGATCCTCACAATCTGGGCGCCATTATTCGTTGTGCCGAGGGCGCAGGTGCACATGGATTGATAATTTCCAAGCGTCATTCTGCTCCCGTTACGCCGGTGGTGGTAAAATCCTCTGCAGGGGCGATCAATCATCTGCCCATCGCCAAGGTTGTGAATATTGCCGCTACCATTGACGATCTTAAGAAGAAGGGCGTTTGGATTTATGGCGCGGAGGCAGATGGAACGTCTCTTTATGAATCCGATCTCTCGGGTGCTGCTGCATTCGTGGTTGGCAGTGAAGGTAATGGAATTTCCCGTTTGGTCAAAGAGAAGTGCGATTTCCTGCTGTCTATCCCTATGTACGGAAACGTCAACTCCTTTAACGTGTCCTGCGCTACTGCAGTCGTGCTTTGCAGAGCTGCACAGTGTAGACATTCTGTTAAATAAAATTTGTCTGTACTGCTCGATGCAAGTGCATCGTCAGTCGGCGTATGAATTGATTTCTACTATATATTAATATGAAGAATAATGATGAGATCCATGCAAATGACCTGCTGGATCAACTAAAAAAACACGTCGACACTTCGCAGATTGTCGAAAAAGTACAGTCCGATGAGCAACCGAAGGAAGCTCCGCAAGCGCCGCCGTTGGAAAAGCTCTTTGGTCATGATGCACTTCGGCGAAAAGGGAACGGTCCGCGGACGGTTACCAAAGCGAAGCCGATCCCTTCATCCCGCAAACGGCGAACATCTGATGCAGAGGACCCGACAAAGGCACGAATTGATGAAACGGAATATGATTTAAAGCGTATTTTCGGCATCAAGGATGAAGAAAAGAATCCCGAGACGGCGCAAATTCCGTCGCGTGTACGGGAAAAGAAAAAGGCGGCTGATCCGTACGATCACTTGACGGTGGAGCAAAAGAAATCCATTGCCGCCGATTATCGGAAACAGCTTCGCTGGCAACGCTTGAGTCTGTGGCTTCTGGCGCTGAGGATTGTAGTGACCGCGGTTTGGGAAAATACTGCGCTCTTCGGATTTCAGCTTCCGGATTATTTGGATCCGGTTCGCTATCCGGTAGTGTGCGGATGGATTGCCATTCAATGGATGGTTTGGAGCATCGCGCTGCTTCCCGAAACCTTCCAAAGCAAGAAAAAGACCGAACGGGGCGGTGCACCGCGACGGATCTTTGCGGTGATGGTGGTGGTTCATATTCTGTACTTGTTGTTCAGAATTGTGTTCCTGCCCGAAGAACCTATGATTTCTTTCTGTGCTGCTGTGTTGTTCTGCGCATTTTGGACGAAATATTGTTATTACGGTGCCATCAAGCGGGAATATATGGCGTTTTGCGTTGCGTTCTCCTCAAGAGAAAAATATACGCTTCGGATGCTGGAAGGGGACGAGGCTCAGCTGGAGCGGAGTGCCCTGCAAAAAGAGATGTCGGAATCTACCCGTTATTTTGCAGTGGAAAGAATCCGTAGCGTGCAAGGCTTCAATCGGGAAATCAACCGTCCCGGTTCGGTCAAGCGTCCCATTGTTCTGCTGGTTCCCCTTTGCATACTGATTGGAATCGGTTTCGGCTTTTTTGGCTGGTCTATGACCAAGTCGTTGTCCGATGCGGTTGCGGTGGGAATGTGCGGCTATCTCCTTGCGATGCCTATATCGCTTTTGTACGTTTTCTACGCTCCGATGACTTCGCTCTCCAGGGGGGCGTATCAGGTGAACGCTGCTGTTATCGGTGAGCGAGCGATGGATGAATATGCTCCTCCTGCGGTAGTCACTTTCACTGATGCGGAAATGTTTCCCGCGGATCAAGTGAAGCTTTTGAAGGTGAAGGCCTTGAATCAGGCCGATATATCCAAAGTGATTGGCTATGCATCCGCAATTTTCTGTGCCACCGGCGGCGCGCTGGGCGAAATGTTCTCACTGGTGGTATCCGACACCGGCTATACGGCTGATATGGACTTCATCACCGTTTCCGAAAACGGCCTGGAAGCGGCGGTGGATGGAGAATTGGTGATGGTCGGCACGCGCACCTATTTGCGCGAACGCGGAGTGAAGGTGCCTCCGGATGAGCGAGATGAAAAATGCACCGATGCAATTATGTATATGGCAATCTCTCGCATTGCCGTGGGCCGTATGGAGCTGGAATATGAAATGGACGAGGATTTCGAAGAAATTGCTAAGAATCTCTTTCGATCCGGCATTGGCGTTGCCATTAAAACCTTTGACCCAAATATCAATCGGGAATTTTTGGAGCGCCGCATCCAATGGGGCGGAGATATGCCGCTGAAGATTGTGCGCGGTAAAGAAAAGAAGGATAGAATCCTTCAACGGGAGTCTGCGGAGAGCTTGTTGCTTTCCTCCAACAGAAGCGGTTTGTTCGAATCGCTAAAGGCTTGCCGCATTACGCGTGCGATTATGCAAACGGGCGTTGGATTTGCAGTGCTCTTTATGCTGGCGTCGATTCCGGTCTATTGGTTGGTGCTGACGATGATCGGTATGAGCGAGGTAACTTCGTTGAATATTCTGGTCTATCAATTGATTGGTCTGTTGCCGATGCTGACGATTACCAAGCTCTTTGGTTAAAAATGCTGTTGCATCCTTTCATAAATGAGGATGGATGGAGTTTACTATGAATTTTGATTTGAAAGAAAAAATCCTGCGCTCGGTGACTAAGCCGGGACGCTATATCGGCGGCGAGTTCGGAGAGATTCTCAAGGACAAGAACGCCGTAAAATGTCGATTTGCCTTTGCTTTTCCCGATACCTATGAAATCGGTATGTCCAATTTGGGTGTGCGGATTCTGTACGGCGTGCTGAACAGGGAAGAGGATATTTGGTGTGAGCGTTGCTATTCTCCTTGGGTGGATATGGAAGAGCAACTGCGTACCCACAATCTGCCGATGTGGGCACACGAGAGCGGAGATCCGCTGAAGGACTTCGATTTCCTTGGCTTCACTCTCCAGTACGAGATGTGCTACACCAACGTAGTGAACCTGCTGGATCTGGCGCAGATTCCGCTGCTGTCCAAGGATCGCTCTGAAGAAGATCCCATCGTCATCGGCGGCGGCCCTTGCACCTACAACCCTGAACCGGTTTGCGACTTCTTCGACCTCTTCTCCATTGGCGAGGGCGAAGACGCACTGGTGGAAATTTGCCGCCTATATATTAATATGAAGGAAAACGGCACGTACTCCCGCAAAGCTTTCTTGCACGAGGCTGCGAAGCTGCAAGGATTCTACGTTCCTTCGCTGTATGACGTTACCTACAAGGCTGACGGAACCATCGAGGCGTATACGCCGATTTATGACGATATTCCCAAGCGAATCACCAAGCGGATTATGAAGGATCTGGATCAGTCCTATTATCCCGAAAAAGTGGTGATGCCTTACATCGAGACGGTGCACGATCGGATTATGCTGGAGGTTTACCGCGGCTGTATCCGTGGCTGCCGTTTCTGTCAGGCGGGTATGACCTACCGTCCGGTGCGGGAAAAGACTCCCGAGGTGCTGAATAAGCAGGCGAAAACCCTGTACGAGGCAACCGGATACGATGAAATCTCGCTGTCCTCGCTGTCTATCTCGGACTACACTTGTCTGGATACGCTGACCACCGAGCTGTTGGAGTGGACCGACGAAGCGAAGGTGAGTCTGTCGCTGCCTTCTTTGAGAGTCAACAGTTTTACCCCCGAGCTGATGGAGAAAATCTCCGGTGTCCGTGCCAGCGGTATTACCTTCGCTCCCGAGGCGGGGACTCAGCGTCTGCGGGACGTTATCAACAAGAATCTTACCGAAGAGGATTTGCTTCGCGCTTGCAACGTAGCTTTCGATTACGGCAAGTCTACGGTGAAACTCTACTTTATGAACGGTCTGCCTACCGAAACCGACGACGACATTCGCGGAATTGCCGAGCTGGCCCGTTCGGTGGTGTCGGCATACTATAAAAATCCCAATGCGATGAAGAACCGCGCACCTACCGTAACCGTGTCGGTGTCCTGCTTCATTCCCAAGCCTTGGACTCCCTTCCAGTGGGAGCCCCAGTATACGATGGAAGAGCTTCGTCGGAAGCAGACGGTGCTCTTTGAGGCGGTATCCAAGATGAAACACGTCACCTATAAATGGCACGATGCCAAGACCAGTCATCTGGAAGGCGTCTTTGCCAGAGGCGACCGCCGTCTGTCCAAAGCGCTTCTGGCGGCTCATCGCAGAGGCATCAAGTTTGATAGCTGGGATGAATTCTTCGACTACGACGCTTGGATGGCGGTATTTGAAGAATGCGGAATTGATCCCGCCTTCTACGCCAATCGTGCCTACTCCGAGGACGAGGTGCTGGCGTGGGATATCATCGATTGCGGTGTAACCAAAGAATTTTTGAAACGGGAACGCAAGAAGGCTTATGCCGGTGTAACGACTCCGTCTTGCCGCGAGCAGTGCTCCGGATGCGGCGCCAATAAGTTGGGAGGTGAGCGCTCATGTTGCCCAAAGGTAACCTCTTAAGAGAACCCCGCGCAATTCGAATCAAGTTTGCCAAGACCGGCAAGCTGCGCTTCATCTCACATTTGGATTTGTGCCGGACGCTGAACTCGGCGTTCCTGCGCTCGGGAATTCCGATCTGGTATTCGCAGGGCTTTAATCCTCGTCCGAAGATGGTGTTTGCACTCACCGTTTCTGTGGGAGCGGAAAGCGTAGCCGAGTATCTGGATATTCGTATCACTCATGAAATGAGCGAATCCGAAATTGCCAAACGTCTGCAGGCTGCGGTGACTCCCGATCTTGCGATTTTGGAGGTCTACCGTCCCGCGACGAAATTGCAGGACGTTGAGTATTCCGAGTATGCGATCTATACCGAGCATCCGCTGGATCCCGATGCGGTTGCGGCAGCACTGAAGCAGCCTATGATGGTAATGGTTCACGGCAAAAAAGGGGACAAGGAAAAAGACATCACACCTCAGATTATCTCTGCTACGGTAAGCGGCGATCGCATCGATGCCCGCCTTGCCGCAGGGCAGGGAAACTTCCTCAATCCGGAGAACTTTATCAAAGGATTGCTGGCGGCGCTTGATGATCCTGATTGCTTCTATCATATTTGCCGTACGGCTTGCTATACGGCTGACGGAACGCTGTTCCGATAATGCAACTAAAAATCCCGAATCGAAAGATTCGGGATTTTGGTTATTCTTGAATTGAATCTGCGTGAGCGGCGATTGCGTTGATACAGTGGGAACAGATCAGCTTTTTCTGAAATTGAATGACACCTTCCACCTCACCGCAAAAGATGCAGGCGGGGGCGTATTTCTTTAAAATGATGCGATCGTCTTCGGTGAAGATCTCAAGAGAATCGTTGCTCTCGATGTTCATGGTCTCGCGGATTTCCTTGGGAATAACGAATCTTCCCAGATTATCGATTTGTCTTACAATACCTGTGGCTTTCATCGTAAAATTCCTTTCTGATCAGTGTGAATCTGTGTAATGTTTGTACTGTGATAATATAGTACCATAATCGACACCGTTTGTCAATAGGATTTTGCAAAATTTCCATAATTTTGTCAGAAATGGCAAAAACAGGTAAATGTATTTGGATGAAATGATGGGAAGTGTGCGATGGAACCTTCTAAATTATCAATAAAAATATGAATAGTTTGTAAATAATTGCGAAAATACGAAAAAATCCGAAAAGGGGGATTGACAAAAAGGGAGAAGTATGATAGAATGTCTACGCTTGATGCGTTGAAAGCAAAAGTTGCTGAAAAATGGTTTGAAACAGAACCAACAGGTAATTTTGCCGGAGTATGTCCGTGTTAATCGGGCGAAACAGAAACGATGCCGCAAGAGGTAACGGATTCTCAAGTTGTGAGTCCGGATTTTGTGCGAGGAGTTGCCGCACGAAGTTCGGTTTTATGATGTGAGGAAAAGAAACACACGGTGCGGTGTACAGCATCTGAGCCAAACCTATTCTATAAGGAGGCACAAGTAATGGCAGCAGTAAAGGAGAAACTGAGAATCAGACTGAAGAGCTACGACTCCACCCTGATCGATCAGGCAGCAGAAAAGATCGTTGAAGCAGCTAAGCGCACTGGCGCAACCGTTTCCGGTCCTATCCCGCTCCCTACCGAGAAGGAAATCGTAACGATTCTGCGTGCAGTTCACAAGTACAAGGACGCTCGCGAACAGTTTGAACTCAGAACCCACAAGAGATTGATTGACGTAATCAAGCCCTCTCAGAAGACCGTTGAGGCACTGACCTCTCTGGAACTTCCCGCAGGCGTTGAAATCGAAATCAAGCTCTGAGAAAACTCTGAGAGTTTTATGTCAAGTCGGCAGACACTAAACGCCGACCAATAACTAAAACAAGGAGAAAAAAGAAATGATCAAAGGTATTATCGGCAAGAAGATCGGTATGACCCAGATTTTCGATGAGAAGGGCAACGTAATCCCCGTAACCCTCATCGAGGCAGGTCCCTGCACTGTAACGCAGGTAAAGACCGTTGACACCGACGGTTACGATGCAGTTCAGCTCGGTTTTATGACCATCGCTGACAAGAAGGTAAACAAGCCCATGAAGGGCAAGTTCGACAAGGCAGGCGTTGCTCCCAAGAAGCACCTGAAGGAGTTCCGCTTTGATGATGTATCCGGTTATAAGGTAGGCGATACCGTCACCGCTGACGTATTTGCAGCAGGTGAAAAGGTCGACGTTACCGGCATCACCAAGGGTCACGGTTACACCGGCGCAATCAAGCGTTGGAATCTTCACATGCTGGGTCAGACTCACGGTATCGGTCCTATCCACCGTCAGTCCGGTTCTATGGGCGTTATCGACCCTGCAAGAATCTTCAAGAACAAGAAGATGGCCGGCCAGTACGGTAACGAGCAGGTAACTGTACAGAATCTGTACGTTGCTAAGATCGACGCAGAGAAGAATCTCATCGCAGTAAAGGGCGCAGTTCCCGGCGCTCGCGGCGGTATCGTGTTCATCCGCAACACGGTAAAGTCTAAGTAAGGAGGAAATAACGATGCCGAATTTGAAAGTTGTAGATATGCAGGGCGCAGAGGTTGGCTCCATCGAGCTGGCTGACAGCGTTTTCGGCGCAGAGCCCAACGCAGCAGTGCTGCACGCATCTGTTCGCGCTTATCTTCTCAATCAGAGACAGGGCACTCAGTCCACTCTGACTCGCACCGAAGTTTCCGGCGGCGGCAGAAAGCCCTGGAAGCAGAAGGGCACCGGCAGAGCTCGTCAGGGTTCCACCAGAGCTCCTCAGTGGTACCACGGCGGCGTTGCTCTGGGTCCTAAGCCCAGAACTTACAAGATCGCACTGAACAAGAAGACCAAGAGACTGGCTATGATCAGTGCACTGTCTTCCAAGGTTGCTTCTAACGAGATGATCGTTGTTGATCAGATCGCTACCGATGCATACAAGACCAAGACCATGGTGAATATGCTCGCAGCAGTAGGCGCCGGCAAGAAGACTCTGGTAGTGCTTGCAAACAATGATGAGAAGGTTATCAAGTCCTTCGCAAACATTCCCGGTGTAGTTACTACCCAGGCAAACACTATCAACGTATACGACATCCTGAACTGCAACACCTTCGTTGTAGTTTCCGATGCGGCTAAGAAAATTGAGGAGGTTTACGCGTAATGAAGTCTATTTACGATATCGTGATCGCTCCCGTTATCACGGAAGCATCCATGGACAAGATCGCTGCGAAAACCTATACCTTTAAGGTAGCAAAGGACGCTACTAAGCCCGAGATCGCTTCCGCAGTTGAAAAGCTGTTCGGCGTAGAGGTTAAGAGCGTTAACACGATTATTATGAAGAAGAAGCCGAAGAGACGCGGCGTTACCGAAGGCTACACTTCCGAATGGAAGAAGGCTGTTGTAACTCTGACTGAGTCTTCCAAGACCATCGCCTTCTTCGACGGAATGATGTAAGGAGGAGTAAGAAATGGCAGCAAAGATTTATAAGCCTACAACTCCCGGCCGCAGACAGATGTCCGTTCCTTCCTTCGCAGAAGTAACCAAGGACACCCCCGAGAAGAGCCTGCTGGCTACCAAGAAAAAGCACGCCGGCCGTAACAGCTACGGCAGAATCACCGTTCGTCATCACGGCGGCGGCAACAAGGTGAAGTACAGAATCATCGACTTCAAGCGTCAGAAGACCGATATGCCCGCAACTGTTGTTGGCGTTGAGTACGACCCCAACAGAACCGCGTACATCGCACTTCTGGAGTACGAAGACAAGACCAAGAGCTACATCATCGCTCCTACCGGTCTGACCGATGGCGACGTAGTTACCAGCGGTGCTGATAGCGATATCAAGCCCGGTAACACTCTTCCCATCTCCGCAATCCCCGTAGGTGTTGTAATCCACAACATCGAGCTGTACCCCGGCAAGGGCGCACAGCTGGTTAGAACCGCAGGCGCATTCGCTCAGCTGATGGCTAAGGAGAATGGCATGGCTCAGGTTCGTCTCCCCTCCGGCGAGGTTCGTCTCGTTCGTCTGGACTGCAAGGCTACTATTGGCCAGGTAGGCAACATCGAGCACGACACCGTTAAGGTAGGTAAGGCAGGTAAGACTCGTCACAAGGGTATCCGTCCCACCGTTCGCGGTTCCGTAATGAACCCCAACGACCACCCTCACGGTGGTGGTGAAGGTAAGTCCCCTGTTGGCCGTCCCGGCCCTGTTACCCCTTGGGGCAAGCCCGCTCTCGGCTATAAGACTCGTAACAAGAAGTCCAGAACCGAGAAGTTCATCGTTAAGCACAGAAACGGTAAATAATTTGGGAGGAAGATTGTAAATGAGCAGAAGCCTGAAGAAAGCACCGTTCGTTGAAGAGAAACTCTACAACAGAGTATGCGCAATGAACGAGGCAGGAGAAAAGAAGGTTCTGAAGACTTGGTCCAGAGCTTCCACCATCTACCCTGATTTCGTTGGTCACACCATCGCAGTGTACGACGGCAGAAAGCACATCCCCGTATATATCATCGAGGATATGGTTGGTCACAAGCTGGGTGAGTTCGCTCCCACCAGAACCTATAAGGGACATGCCGGTTCCAAAACTTCTAATAACGGCAAATAATTAGGGAGGAAGATGAAAGATGGAAGCAAAAGCAATTGTTAAGAATATCAGAATCTCCCCCCGCAAGGTATCTATTGTTATGGACCTGATCCGCGGTAAGAACACCGACGTGGCAATGGGTATTCTGAAAAACACCCGCAAGGCTGCTTGCGAGCCCCTGATCAAGCTCCTGGCATCCGCTAAGGCAAACGTAATCAACAAGGCTGAAGTTGAAGGCATCGCCGTTGACGAGTCCAAGCTGTACGTTGCTGAAGTATTCGTGTGCCCCGGCCCCACTATGAAGCGCGGCCAGGCAAGAGCACGCGGCGGTTTCGACCGCATCCTGAAGAGAACCTGCCACATGACTCTTGTGGTTAAGGAAAGAGACTAATCGGAGGAGGTAAGTCAAATGGGTCAGAAAGTCAATCCCCACGGTTTCCGTGTAGGCGTTATTAAGAACTGGGACTCCAGATGGTACGAGAAGGACGAAACCTTCGGCGATACCCTGGTATCCGACTATAATCTTAGAAAGACTCTGAAGAAGAACCTGCAGGCTGCCGGCGTTCCTAAGATCGAGATCGAACGCGACTCCGATAAGGTTAGAGTCTTCATCCACTGCGCAAAGCCCGGTATGGTTATCGGTCGCGGCGGCGCAGAAATCGAAAAGCTGAAGAGCGACATCGAGAAGATGGTTGGCAAGCCCACCGCTGTCAACGTAATCGAGATTCGCAACCCTGACGTTAACGCTCAGCTGGTAGCTGAGAACATCGCAGGTCAGCTGGAGCGCAGAGTTGCATTCCGTCGTGCAATGAAGCTCTGCATCGGCAGAACCATGCGTATGGGCGCTAAGGGTATCAAGGTAAGCCTGTCCGGTCGTCTCAACGGTGCAGAAATCGCACGTACCGAGCACTACCACGAGGGCACCATCCCGCTGCAGACCCTGCGTGCGGACATCGAATACGGCTTCTGGGAAGCAAACACCACCTACGGTAAGATCGGCGTAAAGGTTTGGATCTTCAAGGGTGAGGTTCTGCCCGAACAGAAGAAGAAGTTTACTACTATCGCTCCTCAGGAGACCCAGGCTCCCAAGAACGATCGCCGCGGCGACCGTAGAGGAGATCGCAGAAACGGTGATCGCAGAAATGGCGACCGTCGTGGCGGCGACCGCAGAAACAACAACGGTCCTCGTCGTGATGGCAACCGTCCTGCTACTAACAGAGCACCCAGAGAAGAAGGGGGTAACAAGTAATGTTAATGCCTAAGCGCGTGAAATACAGACGTGTTCAGCGTGGCCGCCTGAAGGGCAAGGCTTTGCGCGGTAATACCATTTCCAACGGCACCTACGGCCTCGTTGCTATGGAACCCGCTTGGATCACCAGCAACCAGATCGAGGCAGCCCGTATCGCCATGACCCGTTACATCAAGCGTGGCGGTAAGGTTTGGATCAAGATCTTCCCCGACAAGCCCATCACCGAGAAGCCTGCTGAAACCCGAATGGGTTCCGGTAAGGGTTCCCCCGAGTACTGGGTAGCCGTTGTTAAACCCGGCAGAGTTATGTTTGAGATGGACGGTGTAGCACCCGAAATCGCAAAGGAAGCTATGCGTCTTGCTTCCCACAAGCTGCCGATCAAATGCAAGTTTGTTCAGAAAACTGAGGAGGCATAAGCAGTGAAAGCAAGTGAAATCAGAGCAATGACCGCAGAGCAGCTCGAAGCTAAGCTTGGCGAACTCAAAGAAGAACTGTTCAATCTGCGCTTCCAGCACGCGATCAATCAGCTTGACAATCCTCACAAGATTGCGGATGTCAAGAAGGACATCGCCCGTGTGATGACGATTCTTCACGAGAAGAACGCCTGAGTATAGGGAAGGAGAATTGAAACATGACTGAAATGACCGAGCGCAATCTGCGCAAGACTCGTGTGGGTAAGGTTGTCAGCAACAAGATGGATAAGACCATCGTTGTAGCTGTAGTAGACAACGTAAAGCACCCCAAGTATAGCAAGATCATCAAGAGAACCTTGAAGCTCTACGCTCATGACGAAGAGAATCAGTGCGATATCGGCGACACCGTTCTCGTGATGGAAACAAGACCTCTCTCCAAGCAGAAGAGATGGCGCCTTGTTGAAATCATTGAAAAAGTTAAGTAAGCAACAGTACAGCAAAACCTGTATTGTCATAAGGAGGAACAAACAGTGATTCAGCAGCAGACAATCATGAAGGTTGCCGACAATACCGGCGCCAAAGAGATTATGTGCATCCGTGTCCTGGGCGGTTCCGGCAGAAGATATGCCAACATCGGCGACGTAGTAGTTGCCGCTGTTAAGAAGGCAGCTCCCGGCGGCTCCGTTAAGAAGGGCGAGGTTGTTAAAGCAGTTGTAGTCAGAAGCGTAAAGGGCATCCGCCGCGCTGATGGCTCCTATATCAAGTTCGATGAGAACGCAGCAGTTATCATCAAGGCTGACAAGAACCCTGTCGGCACCCGTATTTTTGGCCCTGTAGCAAGAGAGCTCCGTGAGAAGGATTACCTCAAGATCCTGTCTCTGGCTCCTGAAGTACTGTAAGGAGGTAACCTGACATGTTTATTAAGAAAGGCGATACCGTAGTAGTACTTTCCGGTAAGGACAAATACGCTAACACCAAGGACGATAACGGCAAGCTCAAGACCGCAAAGGTTCTCGAGGTTTCCCCCGAAGAGGGCAAGGTAATCGTTGAGAACGTTCACAAAGTTTCTAAGCATCTGAAGGCAAGAAAGCAGGGTGAGCAGTCCACCATTCTGAAGGTTGACGCTCCCATCTACGCTTGCAAGGTTCAGCTGTACTGCCCCGACTGCAAGAAGGGCGTTCGCTCCCATATCGTTATGGACGGCGACAAGAAGGTTCGCGCTTGCGTAAAGTGCGGCTACAAGTTTGACTAAGGAGGAACACGGAAATGGCAAGAATGAAAGAACTTTATACTTCCGAAGTTGCTCCTGCACTCATGAAGAAGTTCCAGTACAAGAGCGTTATGCAGATCCCCAAGCTGAACAAGGTTGTTATCAACGTTGGCGCCGGTGACGCAAAGGAAAACGCTAAGGTTATCGACACCATCATCAGCGAGCTGACCCTGATCACCGGTCAGAAGGCAGTTCCCACCTTCGCACGCAAGTCCGTTGCTAACTTCAAGCTTCGTGAGGGCATGAAGATCGGCGCAAAGGTTACCCTGCGTGGCGAGATGATGTACGAGTTCGTTGATAAGCTGTTCAACCTGGCACTGCCCCGCGTACGTGACTTTAAGGGTATCAACGCTAACGGCTTCGACGGCAGAGGCAACTACGCTCTCGGCCTGAAGGAGCAGCTGATCTTCCCCGAAATCGAGTACGATAAGATCGACAAGATCCGTGGTATGGACATTGCATTTGTAACTACCGCACAGACCGACGAAGAGGCTCGTGAGCTTCTGACTCTGCTGGGCGCACCGTTCGCGAAATAAGGAGGAGAATTGACATGGCAAAGAAGTCGATGATTGCAAAACAGCAGAGACCCCAGAAGTTCTCTACCCGTGAATACAACAGATGCAAGATCTGCGGCCGTCCCCATGCTTATATGCGTAAGTATGGTATCTGCCGTATCTGATTCCGTGAACTGGCCTACAAGGGCGAGATTCCCGGCGTAAGAAAGGCTTCTTGGTAATTCACCAAGACAAATATTAACAGCTCCAATCCTTCCGGAAGGAAAACCGAGTCCGGTTTTAACCGTCGGAATGCAGCCCCCACAAGGCTGGGGGCAGCAAGAGATTGAACTTGCATAAATTAGGAGGAAAAATACTATGCAGATTTCAGACGTAATCGCGGATATGCTTACCAGAATCCGCAATGCAAACAATGCCAAGCATGAGAGCGTTGACGTTCCCGCTTCCAACCTGAAGAAGTCCATCGCAGACATCCTGGTTGAAGAGGGCTACATCAAGGGCTATCAGGTAATCGAAGACGGCAAGCAGGGCGTAATCAGAATCACCCTGAAGTACATCGGCAAGCAGAAGGTTATCCAGGGTCTTCGCCGTGTATCCAAGCCCGGCCTGCGTATCTACGCTAGCTGCGAAGATATGCCCAAGGTTATGAACGGCCTGGGTGTTGCCATCGTTTCCACTTCCAAGGGCATCATGACCGACAAGAAGGCTCGTAGCCTGAACGTTGGCGGCGAAGTCCTGGCATTCGTTTGGTAATCGGGGAGGGCAGAGAAGATGTCTAGAATTGGTAGAAAAGCGATTCCTGTTCCCGCTGGTGTAGAAGTCACCATCGGTGAAAACAATGTGGTCACCGTTAAGGGACCTAAGGGAACTCTGACTGAGAAGTTCCACCCCAACATGACCATCGCAAAGGAAGGCAGCGAGATCGTTGTCTCCCGTCCCGATGACGAAAAGATGAACAGAGCTCTTCACGGTCTGACCAGAACTCTCGTGAACAACATGGTTGTTGGCGTAGCGAACGGTTATTCCAAGAAGCTCATCGTTACCGGTGTAGGCTACAGAGTAGCAATGGCCGGTAAGAACCTCCAGATGACCCTGGGTTATTCCCACCTGGTTGTTATGGAACCTGAAGACGGTATCACCTTCGCGTGCCCCGATGCAAATACCATCATCGTGTCCGGCATTGATAAGCAGAAGGTTGGTCAGGTAGCAGCAGTTGTCAGAGGCAAGAGACCTCCCGAACCCTACAAGGGCAAGGGTATTGCCTATGAGGGCGAGCGCATCCGTCGCAAAGCCGGCAAAACCGGTAAGTAATGAAAGGAGTAGAAGAAGATGGTATCAAGAAAAGACTCCAACATTCAGCGTAAGAAGAGACACACTCGCGTTAGAGCTAAGATCTCCGGCACTGCAGAATGCCCCCGTCTGTGTGTTTACCGTTCCAACGCTAACATTCAGGCACAGATCATCGACGACGTTACCGGCACTACTCTGGTTTCCGCTTCCTCTTATGAGAAGGACTTCGGCATGAACGGATCCAACAAGGAGGCAGCGAAGGTTGTCGGCAAACTGATTGCAGAGCGTGCAATCGCAAAGGGAATTACTGAGGTCGTATTCGACCGTGGCGGTTACCTCTATCACGGCCGCGTGCTGGAACTCGCAGCAGGTGCTCGTGAAGCAGGACTTCAGTTCTGAGAAAGTAAAAGGAGGATACAAACATGGCTAAGAATATTGACGCAGCAGCGCTGGACCTGAAGGAAAAGCGCGTTTCCACAAAGCGTGTATCCAAGACCGTTAAGGGTGGTCGTATCGCAAGCTTCGCTTCCATTATGGTAGTAGGCGACGAGAACGGTCACGTAGGTTATGGCCTGGGCAAGGCAGCCGAGATTCCCGAGGCAATGCGCAAGGCTCTGGAAGACGCTAAGAAGAATATGATCACTGTTGCTCTGAAGGGCGACACTATCCCCCACGAAGTCATCGGCGAGTACGGTGCAGGCAAGGTTCTCCTGAAGCCCGCTCCCGAAGGTACCGGTATCATCGCAGGCGGCACTATGCGTGCTGTACTGGAGATGGCAGGCATCAAGAACATCCGTGCAAAGTGCCTGCGTTCCAGCAACCCCACCAACGTTGTAAAGGCAACCTTTGCAGCTCTGGAGTCTCTGCGCACCGCTGAGCAGGTAGCTGCTATGCGTGGCAAGACTGTTGCTGAAATCACCGGCGTATCCGATGCAGAATAAGGAGGCCTGACGATGGAAATGGTTAAAGTTACGCTCGTAAAGAGCCTGATCGCAGCACTTCCCAATCAGAAGGCTACCGCTGCTTCCCTGGGTCTGAAGAAGATCGGCAACAGCAAGACTCTGCCGAACACTGATGCACTCAAGGGCAAAATCAAGGTTATTTCACATCTCGTGAAAGTTGAAACCGTCTAAGGAGGAGAAATCACATGAAACTTCATGAACTTTCCCCGGCAGCCGGTTCTGCTGTAAAGCCCTTCCGTAAGGGCAGAGGCGCCGGTTCCGGTAACGGCAAAACTGCCGGTAAGGGCCACAAGGGTCAGAATGCTCGCTCCGGCGGCGGCGTAAAGCCCGGATTCGAGGGCGGTCAGCTTCCCCTGTACAGAAGACTCCCCAAGAGAGGCTTCACCAATCACTTCGCTACTGTTTACACTGTTGTGAACGTTGAGACTCTCAACTGCTTCGAAGATGGTGCAGTAGTAGATATGGCAGCTCTGATGGCTGCCGGCATCGTTCGCAAGGCGAATGATGGTCTCAAGATTCTCGGTCGCGGTGAGATCACCAAGAAGCTCACCGTTCGTGCCAACGTCTTTTCTGCCTCTGCAAAAGAGAAGATCGAGGCAGTAGGCGGCACGGCCGAGGAGGTATAAATGAAAAAGGTGTTCAGCAAAATCAGAGACATCTGGGCAGCTCGTGATATTCGCAGCAAACTTCTGTTTACTGCGTTCATCCTCCTGCTGTACAGACTCGGTTCCGCGATTCCCGTACCTTACGTCAACGACTCTCTGATGGTAGGCTTCCAGCAGATGTATGGCGGCACCGTACTGGAATACTTGAATGTTCTCTCCGGTTCGGCACTTTCCCAGGCTACCCTGTTCGCACTTTCTATCTCTCCTTACATCACTGCACAGATCGTTCTGCAGCTTCTGACTGTAGCGATCGATAAGCTGCAGCGTATGTCCAAGGAAGAAGACGGCAAAAAGAAGATTGCGCAGTACACCAGAATCCTTACAATCGCTCTGGCGCTCATCACTTCCTATGCATACTTCCAGATCCTGAAGACCAACCACTGGCTGACTCGTGATGACTTCTTCGCAGGCCTTGTAATCGTTACTTGTTTCACTGCAGGTTCTTCGATTATCATGTGGATGGGCGAGAAGATCAACGAGAGCGGTATCGGCAACGGTATCTCTATGATCCTGTTCGCAAATATCATCTCCAGCCTGCCCGGTACTCTGGCAACCATCGTTCGCAACGTATTCGAAAAGTCCAACTGGACCGACGTGAACTTTGCGAAGGTTCTCACTCTGGTATGCTCCATTCTCGCTCCTATCGTGCTGATCGTAATGATCTTCTTCGTGGTATTCGTTACCAACAGTGAGCGTAGAATCCCCGTACAGTACGCTAAGCGTGTTGTCGGCAGAAAGATGTATGGCGGTCAGAACACCAGCCTGCCCATCAAGCTGAATATGACCGGCGTTATGCCTATCATCTTCGCTTCCTCTATCGTATCTCTGCCCGCTACCATTATGACTCTGTGTGGCGTTAAGAATACCGATAAGACCTTCTGGGGCACCCTTCTGGGCATTCTCGACGCAACTTCCCCCGTTTATATTATCGCATATCTCGTTCTTATCATTGCATTCGCTTACTTCTATATTCTCATCTCCTTCGACCCCGTTGAGGTATCTAACAACCTGAAGCGCAACGGCGGCACCGTACAGGGCATTCGTCCCGGTGCTCCTACCGCTGACTACATCAAGAAGATCCTGAACAGAGTTACTCTGATCGGCGCACTCTTCCTGATCGTAATCGCAGGTATGCCTCTGATCCTGAACGCAGTTGCTGCTGCATTCGAGGTCAATACTCTCGGCGGTCTGGCATTCGGCGGCTCCTCTCTGCTCATCGTTGTCGGTGTAGCTCTGGAAACCTACCGTGATATCGAAGCTCAGATGTCTATGCGTCACTACAAGGGCTTCTTGCAGTAATGCTACTTGAAAGAGGTAAATCGATGAAAATTATGTTTTTAGGCGCTCCCGGCGCAGGTAAGGGTACTCAGGCTGAGAACGTAAGCGCAAGCTTCAACATTCCTGCCATCTCCACCGGCGCTATCATCAGAGCAGCTATCAAAAACGGCACCGAAATGGGCAAGGCCGCTAAGGCTTACACCGAGACCGGTGCACTGGTTCCCGATGAAGTCGTCATCGGCATCATCAAGGAACGCCTCGCAGAGGACGATTGCCGGAACGGCTACATTCTGGACGGCTTCCCCCGCACCGTTGTGCAGGCTGAAGCACTGGACCAGATGGGCATCGAAATGGACATCGTTGTCAGCATCGAGGTTTCGGATGACGACATCGTAGAGCGTATGAGCGGACGTCGCGTCTGCCCCGCTTGCGGTGCAAGTTATCACACTAAGTTCATTCCTACAGCCGACGGAGTACACTGCGACAAGTGTGGCGCCGAACTGACCATGCGTAAGGATGACGCTCCCGACGTAGTGCTCAGCCGACTGAAGGTTTACCACGAACTGACCGAGCCCCTGAAGGATTACTATCAGGCAAAGGGCAAGCTGAAGCTTGTTTACGGTCAGGAAAAGGTAGAAGATACCACCCGTTTGACCCTTGAGGCAATCAAAGGTACGAACTAAGCATGATCCAGCTGAAGAATGCGGAGCAGATCTCCGCAATGAAGAGAGCAGGCAGAATTACTGCTGAAGCCCTCGTGCTGGCGGGTGAAGCCGTTAAACCGGGAATCACGACCAAGCATCTGGATGACATTATCTGTCACCATATCGAGAAATCGGGTGCAAGGCCGTCCTTCCTGGGGTACGGCGGATTCCCCGGCAGCGCCTGTATCAGCGTGAATGATCAGGTGATCCACGGGATCCCCTCCAAGAACGTTGTACTGCAGGAAGGCGACATTGTCAAAGTGGATACGGGAGCCTTTATCGGCGGATACCACGGTGACAGCGCCCGCACTTTCGCAGTGGGCAATATCAGCGCAGAAGCCAAGCGGCTGATTCAGGTAACTGAAGAGAGCTTCTGGCAAGGACTTCAAAAGATCGAAATCGGTGCCCGTCTGGGAGACGTTGGTGCCGCCATTGAAGGACACGTAAAAGAGAACGGCTACGCTGTCGTCCGCAAGTATGTGGGTCACGGCATCGGCAGAAATCTCCACGAGTCCCCCGATGTTCCTAACTATGGAACGCCGGGACGGGGTCTCCGGCTTGCGTCCGGTATGACTCTTGCCATCGAACCGATGGTCTGCACCGGTACCGGTGAGGTACGGGAGCTGTCCGACGGTTGGACGGTGGTTACCAATGACGGCGGTCTGTCGGCACACTACGAGAATACGATCGCTCTCACTGAAAACGGTATTATTGTACTGACTAAAGTCTGATCATGTATAGTGAATAGAATGGAGGGATTCTTCTGGCTAAAGATGATGTAATCGAATTCGAAGGAACCGTTGTGGAAGCAATGCCCAACGCGAACTTCAAGGTGAAGCTTCCCAATGGGCACATCATTACCGCCCATCTGTCCGGTAAGCTTCGTATGAACTATATCTGGATTCTTCCCGGCGACAGCGTAAAAGTGGAAGTATCCATCTACGATCCCACTAAGGGTCGTATCACATGGCGTTCAAAATAAGAAAGGAATGGTGAATAACATGAAGGTTAAACCGTCCGTTAAGAAGATCTGCGACAAGTGCAAGATCATCAAGAGAAAGGGTATCGTAATGGTTATTTGCGAGAATCCCAAGCACAAGCAGAAGCAGGGCTAATTATAAGAAAGGTAGAATAGAATATGGCACGTATTGCAGGCGTTGATATTCCGAATAACAAGCGCGTTGAGATTGCTCTTACCTATATCTATGGTATCGGCAGAAAGAGTGCAAACGATATTCTCGCAGCCACCGGTATCGATCCCGATACTCGTGCGAAGGATCTGACTGAAGCTGACGTAGCGAAGCTCCGTGATGAGATCGAAAACAACTACAAGGTAGAGGGTGACCTCCGCCGTGACGTTGCACTCGACATCAAGAGAATGGTTGAGATCAACTGCTACCGTGGCATCCGTCACAGAAAGGGTCTGCCCGTAAGAGGTCAGAGAACCAGAACCAACGCGAGAACCAGAAAGGGTCCTAAGAAGACCATCGCAAACAAGAAGAAGTAAGGAGTGAGAACAGGAGATGGCAAAAGCTACCGCAAAGAAGGTCATCAGAAAGCGCAAGGAGCGTAAGAACATCGAAAAGGGTGCTGCTCACATTCGCGCGACCTATAACAATACCATTGTTACCATTACCGATCTGAACGGCAATGCTGTATCTTGGGCATCCGCAGGCGAGCTGGGCTTCCGTGGCTCCAGAAAGTCTACTCCCTTCGCAGCACAGTCCGCAGCTGAAACTGCAGCTAAGATTGCAGTTGAGCACGGCATGAAGACCGTTGAGGTTTACGTTAAGGGTCCCGGCGCAGGACGTGAGTCCGCTATCCGTGCCCTGCAGGCAACCGGTCTGGAAGTTACCATGATCAAGGACGTAACTCCCGTACCTCACAATGGCTGCCGTCCCCCCAAGCGCCGTCGCGTTTGAGGATACTATCACAGGAGGATTTGTAAGATATGGCAAGATATACTGGCCCTTCGTGCAAACTGTGCCGCAGAGAAGGCACCAAGCTGTTCCTGAAAGGCGATCGCTGCACTTCCGACAAGTGCGCATTCAACCGCAGACCCGTAGCTCCCGGTCAGCACGGCGCTTCCAGCAAGAACCTGAAGGAATACGGCATGCAGCTTCGTGAGAAGCAGAAAGCAAGAAGATACTATGGCGTTCTGGAGAACCAGTTCAAGACCTACTTCGAGATGGCCGACAATATGGAAGGCGTTACCGGTGAAAACCTGCTGAGCCTTCTGGAGCGTCGTTTCGACAACGTAGTGTACAGAATGGGTATGGCCTCCAGCCGCGCAGAAGCCCGTCAGCTGGTGCTCCACGCACACATCCGTCTGAACGGTAAGAAGGCTGACATCCCCTCCATGATCCTGAAGGTAGGAGACGTTCTCTCCGTAAGAGAAGAGAGCAAATCCACCGGCAGAGTGAAGGAACTGATTGAAGCAATGCAGTCCGCTACTACTCCCGCATGGCTGGAAGTAGACAAGGAGAACGCAACCGCTAAGGTAATCGCTCTTCCCAAGCGCGAAGATATTGACTTCCCCTTCGAGGAACAGCTTATCGTCGAGCTTTACTCTAAGTAATTCTCTCAGCATTCCAATGCATGGATGGGGCATTGATGCCCCGTCCCGGTTCACTAACCAAATATCTATAGGAGGGTAATTATGATAGAGATGATTGAAAAGCCCAACATTGTCACTGAGTATCTCAGCGAAGACGGCAAAGTTGGCAAGTTTATTGTAGAACCTCTCGAACGTGGCTACGGTACAACTCTCGGCAACTCGCTGCGCAGAGTTCTGCTCAGCTCTCTGCCCGGTGTAGCAGTAGTCAGTGTCAAGATTGACGGCGTACTGTACGAGATCTCTACGCTCTCTGGCGTAAAAGAGGACATTCCCGAAATCATCCTCAACGTTAAGAACATCGTAGCGAAGCTCTATTCCGAGAACGCAAAGACTGTTATCATTGATATGAACGGTCCTTGCACCGTTACTGCAGCAGACATCAAGCCTGATGCAGATCTGGAAGTTCTGAATCCCGATACCGTAATCGCAACCCTGTCTGACAATACGAGACTCTATATGGAGCTCACCTTTGATCACGGCAGAGGATACGTATCCCAGGAAAAGAACAAGCAGAACAACTCTCCCGTAGTGGGACTGATCTATACCGACTCCATCTATACGCCGGTATACAACGTAAGCTACAAGGTCGAGAACACCCGTGTGGGCAACATTACCGACTACGACAAGCTGACGCTGGAAGTAACCACCAACGGAGTCATTTCTGCAAAAGAGGCAGTATCGCTGGGCGCCAAGATACTCAACGAGCATCTCAACCTCTTCGCTAACCTTTCTGAGGAGACGAGAGGCACGCAGATTATGGTCGAACGGGAAGAGACCGTCAAGGAAAAGATCCTTGAGATGACCATTGAGGAACTTGACATGTCTGTCAGAAGCTTCAACTGCTTGAAGCGTGCGGGTATCAACACCGTAGAAGATCTGACAAACAAGACCGAGGATGATATGATCAAGGTCAGAAACCTCGGTAAGAAATCGCTTGAAGAAGTGATTGCCAAACTGCATTCGCTGGGCCTCGACCTCAAGCGCGAGGAAGAGTAACTCGGCTTTCGATGAATAAGTAATAGGAGGAAACTCAAGATGCCAGGAACCAGAAAGCTCGGCAGACCTACTGCGCACAGAAACCTGATGCTTCGCGGCATGGTAACTTATCTGCTGGAGAACGGTCAGATCGAAACTACCGTTACCAGAGCTAAGGAAGTGCGTGCACTCGCTGAGAAAATGATTACACTTGGAAAGAATAATACCATTGCTTCCCGTCGTGCTGCACTTGCATTCATCACCAAGGAAGACGTGGTTAAGAAGCTCTTTAACGAAATCGCTCCTCAGTACGAGGGCAAAAACGGTGGTTACACCGCAATCTACAAGCTGGGTCCCCGTCGTGGTGACGGCGCTGAAATGGCGATCATTCGCCTGATTGGCCTCGCTGCTCCCGCTGTAGAGGATAAGAAGTCCAAGAAGAAGGCTAAGAAGGAAGAAACTTCCGACGCTGAATAATTGGGCGACATAGAAATACCGTGTGCGAAAGCACACGGTATTTTGTTTTGGGAAAAGCGCAGAGGAGATTCAGGATAACGGATAGAGATTCATAGAAATCCTTTGTTGGTTTCGCTACGTATATACTGCGAATCTCTTGACATTTTGTGAATTTCTGCTATAATGAGATCGGTACAATTTGAATTCTATGTTGCAAATATTTGTTTGAAGGAGCAAGATTATGAATATTGGCACATACAAAATTGATGAACTGCGCGGGATTATGGAAAGGGAAGCCATAGCCGCGCTGACCCAAAAGCCGGTGATTACCTATTCCTCAGAGCGAGTCCGTCTGTGGAGCCGGATTGCCAAAGAGGTGGCAGAGATTTCCTCACAGCCGCTCCGGTACGGCGAGGGAATGCGTCGGTTCGTAGGGCAGGTTTCCATTCCCGTTAAGGACACCGATCTGCTGATTGGCAGAATGGTGGAGGAAAGCTTTACTCCTGAGGAAGAGGAGATCTTCCGCAATGAATATATTCACGATCTGTTGCGGATGGAAGGCATTCCGAGCTTCATTACCGATCCCGGTCATCAATCCTTCCGCTGGAACGATCTGATTCGGATGGGACTCCCCGCAATGAAGGCCTACGCCGAATCGTGGAGAGATCGCTTCGAAGCAGAAGGCAACGGCGAAAAACGGGATTTCGTGCAGGGCTGTGTGATGATCTACGATGCTTTGATCCGTTTCCTTTATCGCTCTGCCGAAGCCGCAGAGCAGGCAGGTCTCACAGAGGCAGCAGAAGCGTGCAAGATTGCGGCAGAAGGCGCTCCCACGACCTTCCGCAGTGCACTGCAGTTGATTTGGTCTATCGAATTTTTCTTCTGCGCCTACATTTCTCCCAATCCCACGCTGACGATCGGTCGATTGGATCTCTTCCTGATTGATCTCTATCGGCAGGATATCGCAGAAGGCGTGCTCAGCCGAGAGGATGCCGCCCTCCTGATCGACGATTTCTATGCTAAGAACAATCTGATTATGGGCAGAGGAGAGCATCAGATGTCCGCGCGTGCAGGACACGAGATGTGTACCGGCTGGCACCGCATCCTTTGCTACGATGCACCGCAGTATCTGATTCTGTCGGACTCGATCCTAAAACCCAAAAGGCGGTAGGCAACGAGCTGACTGCGCTACTGGTGGAGCGGATTCATCCCAAGTACAAAAACCCCGTGGTGGTGTTCCGCTATGCCGAGGGATTTGCGGAAGCGCATCCCGATATTTGGCAATCCTTCGTTTCCAAGCTGCGCGCCAGCGCATCTGCGATGGTGTACAACGATATCACCGAGTGTGCGATGTATATAAACGACGGTGAGAGCGTGGAAGACGCACTTTCCCACGAGTATTTCGGCTGCAACTGGCCGACGATCCCGGGCAAGGATCGCCCCTATCACGGCACCTTCTTCCGTGGTGCTTCCCGTGCGATGTTGCCGCTGTTTATGGAAACGGTGAAGCAATACTGCAGAGAGTCCGACGGTTTTGACCGAGAGGCCTTTTTGCAAACGGTCTACGATTGCCTTTACACAACGGTTGTCCGTGATACGCTTCCCATCCTGCCCAAGGAAAACAAGCCCAATTCTCACCTGTTGCAGTTTTATTCTTGCTTTGCCTACGATAATATCGAAAACGGCGGCCTCTTCTTTGAGCGAACCAATCTGATCGTTCCCTTCGGCGGAGTGGCCAACGTCATCGATATTGCCGCGGCAATGGATTATCTGATTAACGAAAAGCATCTATCCACCGCCGAGATTTTAGCTGCCTGCGAAAATGATTTTGAGAACAACGCCGTGATCCACGCCCTCTGTAAGAACGCTCCCAAGCTGGGCGACGGTCATAAACTGTCCTCCTATTGGGCAAAAGCACTCCCCGAAACCCTTGTGCGGGCGGTCAAGGACGCTTGCAGAGATTTGCCGCCATTCCTCCGTTTGCGCTTCTGCATCGAAAACGATACGTGGCATATGGATCGGGGCGCCGAGTACGGTGCTACCCCGGACGGCAGAAAGAAGGGCGCTCCCATCGCTCAGAACAGCCAACCGTCGGTAGGATCGGCGAAAAACGGTATCACCGCAATGCTGACGTCGCTGGCGAATATTCCTTTTGCCAGCTTCGCATCGGGTGCGTTGAACGTCACCATCCAACCTAAGAATTTTGCAGGCGAAGAGGGACTTCGCAATCTTGCCAATATCCTTGCGGTCTATTTCGAAAAGGGCGGTATGCAAATCCAACTCAGCGCTGTGAATCGGGAGCTTTTGGTAGAAGCACAGCAAAATCCGGACGCCCATCGGGATCTGATGGTGCGTGTCACCGGCTACAGTGCGGTATTCGTGGAGATGTGCAAGCGGGCGCAAGACGATTTGATTACCAGAAACACATTCTAATTTAGTGAATAATTCAGAAAGAAGGAATATATTATGAAAAAAGTTGAACTGAAGCGGGCAGGTCTGACTGTCAGCAATATCTGCCTGGGAACGATGATGTACGGAACGCAGGTGTCCGAAGCGGAAGCATTCCGTCAGCTGGATCTCTACCGTGAGATGGGCGGTAATTTCTTAGATACCTCCAACAATTACGCACATTGGTGGCCGGGCGCATCGGGCGATGAGAGCGAAACTCTGCTGGGCAAATATCTGGCAGATCGCGGATGCCGTGACCAGCTGGTGATTGCTACCAAGGTAGGCTTTGACCGCCACGGCGAAGGTGCGGGTCTGACCGCAAAGCAGATCGAGTATTGGTGCGATGAAAGTCTGCGCAAGCTGGGCACCGATTATATTGATCTCTACTACGCCCACACCGATGATAAAAACACTCCTCTGGAAGAAACGATGGAAGCCTTTGACCGCTTGGTGAAGCAGGGCAAGGTGCGTGCCATCGGTGCCAGCAACTTCTACACTTGGCGGATGTGCGAGGCTAAGCATATCGCTCAGCAGAATGGATATGCCGATTATACGGTAAACCAGCCCTGCTACACCTATCTCTTCCCCAAGGGCGGCTACAAACTGGCGTACGAGTTCAACGTTAACGCCGTAGAGGAGCGTTTGCGCTATCTTGCGGCCAACGATATTCCGCTGGTAGCTTACTCCTGTCTTGCTAAGGGCGGCTATGACGATCCCGCCCGCCTCCCCGATTTTTACGAAACCGGATCCCGTCTGGACACTCTGTTGGAATGCGCCAAGGAGTTGGGTCTGACCCCCTCTAAGCTGGTAATCGCGTGGCTGCTCGCCCAGGATCGCCTGCCCAACCGTCCTACCGTGATTCCGCTCTTCTCCTCCTCCCGCAGTGACCATCTGAAGGAAATCTTAGAGATGTCCGACTACGTACTGGATCAGGAGATTCTGGAAAAACTCAGCGATGCATATTGATTCTGCTGTCAAGGGTGTTGTATTCAACGTCCAGCGGTGCTCCCTCCACGATGGACCGGGCGTTCGCACCACGGTGTTTCTGAAGGGCTGTCCGCTGCGGTGCAAATGGTGTCAGAATCCCGAGGGACTATCCCGCATCCCATCGGTGACCTACGATGCCCGCAAGTGCATTTCCTGCGGCAGCTGTGGTGGTGCACACACTGCCGACGGTGCAGGCCGTTGCCCCACCGAAGCCCTTTCGGTAGCGGGCAGGGAATACACCCCCGACGAACTGGTGAACGAGCTTCTGGAAGACCAAGCCTTTTTCACAGGCGAGGGCGGCGTCACCTTTTCCGGCGGTGAATGTCTTCTGCAAAGCGATTTTGTGCTGGAATGTGCCAAGCGTCTGTCCATATGCGGCATCCGTGTGGCGATCGATACCTGCGGAGCGGTGGATTTCTCCAATATAGAAAAGCTGATCCCCTATGCCCAGCTGTTTCTGTATGACATCAAGTGTATCGATCCCGATCTGCATAAGCGATTTACCGGCGTCTCCAACCATCGGATTTTGGAGAATTTCCAACGTTTGTATGAAAGCGGCGCACCCATTTGGGTGAGAGTGCCGCTGATTGGCACCTTCAACGCAAACGAGGAGGAAGCAAACCGTATCAGAGACTATCTGAATCGGTTTCCCAATATCCGGCGGACCGAAGCTCTGCGCTATCACGAATTGGGGATTCATAAATACGAGCTGCTGGGAGAGCCGTACACCTTAGGTGAGGAAGCGCGTCTGTCCGACAAGCAGTACGCTTGCCTGAAGGGGATCATTGAAAGCTCCGCTGATCTGCAGTGTGACGGCAGATGAGGTAGAGATAGCTATGATTATAGAGCTTGCAACACAAAAAGATCAACAGACGATCGCAAAACTGGATAGCCATATCCCGCAAAATCGGTTAGAAGAATGCATCGAGAACGGTCAAGTCTATGTTCTCAAGGACGATAGCAACCTTGATAAACGGAAGAATTCCGTAATGGGCATACTGCGATATAGTCTATTCTGGCAGACCATCCCATTTTTGGATCTGCTGTACATAGACGAACCGTATCGGAGGCAGGGACTGGGAACCTTACTGATGCAAACGTGGGAACGTGATCTGCAGAGGTGCGGCTATTCATATGCGATGACCAGCACGCAAGCAGACGAGGATGCGTGGCAGTTTTACGAGAAGCTGGACTACCGCAGAGCAGGTGGATTCTATCCGCCACAGCAATCCGCGGAAGAATGGGTCTATCTCAAAGAGCTGAAACTGCAAAAATGAACCGATAAATATGAACTACCGCCGTGGAGCTTGCTCTTCGGCGGTGTTTTTTACTCGCACAACTATCGGTTGTATAATTAACAATTCTCATATAGTTGCATCCGATTCAATTCTTTGGTATAATAGATTTACAAAGGAGGGATTTCTATGAAAATAGGAGCTACGATTTATAAAATCCGAACCGAAGCCAAGCTGACGCAAGCGCAGTTTTCCGCACTGTTTGGGGTATCCCAACAATCGGTGCAAAAGTGGGAGAGTGATCTGGCAACCCCCGATCTGGATAAGATCATTCTGATTACCAAATACTTTGACGTTTCTCTGGACGCATTGATTCTCGGGAACAACAATCGTGTGGTAGAAGAAATGAAGCACACCAAGGTGATCAAGCCGCAGTATCAGAATTTGCACGATTGGGAGTTTTATTCCTCCAACTTGCTTATCGAGTACGAGCAATCTATGGAAGAGGGACTGGATATCGAGCATTATCGGGACGTGTTTGCTGCAGTTTCCCGACTTCCCAAGGGAGAGATCAAGAAAAAACTGGGGGACGTGTTGTTCGAGGTAGTGGCAAACGCTCCCCAACGGGAAGGCTATCCGTACATCGAGCCCTCGGAACTGGGACAGATTCGGGCGCTCAGACGGCGACCTGCGATGCCTACCGTATACGATCCCGATAGTCTTGCGCAAAAGATTCACGGCGCATGGATGGGCAGAATCTGCGGTTGTCTGCTGGGCAAAACCGTGGAGGGCATCCGCACAGACGAACTGATCCCGTTTTTGAAAGAGACGGGCAATTATCCGATGCACCGCTATATTTACAAAAGCGATCTCAATAGCGAAATCGTTCAAAAATACACCTACGGATTTATGGGACGCGAGTACGCCGATGCAGTAGATGGAATGCCGGTGGACGACGACACCAATTACGTGGTGCTGGCGCAGGAGATCATCAGCCGATACGGAAGAGATTTCACCCCCTACGATGTCTCCCGGGCGTGGCTGTATTCGCAAAACAAGGACGCATATTGTACCGCAGAGCGGGTTGCATTCTGCAATTTCGTGAAAGGCTATGTGCCACCCGAGTCGGCAATCTATAAAAATCCCTACCGTGAATGGATCGGCGCGCAGATCAGAGGCGACTATTTCGGCTATATCAATCCGGGCGATCCGGAGCGTGCAGCAGAGATGGCTTGGCGGGATGCCTCTATTTCCCATATCAAAAACGGCATCTACGGCGAAATGTTTGCGGCAGCAATGATCGCCTGCGCAGCAGTTACCGCTGACGTGGAGCAAATCATCGAGGGCGGTCTTGGCGAGATTCCACACACCTCTCGATTGTACGCGGACGTGCAGGCGGTGTTGGAGGCTTATCGAAGCGGAGCGTCGCAAAAGGCTTGCTTTGATCTGATTCACAGCCGCTACGATGAGTATTCGCAGCACGGCTGGTGTCACACCAATTCCAACGCAATGATCGTGGCTGCATCGCTATTGTATGGTGGCGGCGATTATGGCAAGTCCATCTGTATGGCGGTGGAGACAGGCTTTGATACCGACTGCAACGGCGCTACGGTAGGTTCCGTTCTGGGAATGGCCAACGGCATTCAGTCCATTTCCGACTATTGGACGAAGCCTATCCAAGACACTCTCCATACCACGATTTTCGGTGTAGGAACGGTGAAAATCAGCGATCTGGTCAGGCTGACGATGGAGCATATCGCAGGGAAATAAAGCTGAAGAATCTCAAATGGAACCGGTTGCGTGATGATGGCAAACACAATCATCATCGCAGAAAGCGGCGAAGCGTAATTGCTTCGCCGCTTTTTTTAATACAGGCAAGGGTGATACCAATGATTGTGCACATTCTCTATATTTGATTGTGAATAAATTGTAAATTTGTGCAAAACCGTATTGACCTTCCACCAACTGGAAGGTTTATAATAAAATCAAACACTATCATTATCCTAAAAAAGGACGATTTATGAACATCTCAACCGTCGAAAAACTCACCGGATTGCCATCTACTGCCATAAGGTATTACGAGAGCCGCGGACTGATCATGGTCAAGCGAAAAGACAACGGTTACCGCAGCTATGACGAGGAAAGCGTGCAAACCCTTTTGCAGATCCGACAGTTTCGGGAGTTGGATATTCCGCTGTCCGACATCCATCTCTGGCGGGACGGCGTTGTCACGAAAAACGAGCTGATTGCCAAGCGCCTGCGGACGCTGGATGATGACAGCCAAAAGAGCGTGACTGCCGTGCCGTCTGCGAAGCGCTCTTGCGAGGAGATAACCCCGAACTCTCATCTCCAACCAATGCATTTTCGGAGGAGGAAAGTGCAGCGACCGACCTCCCCGGCGGTCCGCTTCTGCTTGGCGTTGACATCGGCACTACCTCGATTTCCGCACAAGTGGTGGCATCGGAAAGCGGTGCTTGCGTACAGACCTACAATTTCGATCACACCGCAGCTATTACGGTGGACGGCTATCCCGATGCCTTCGCTGCGGATGCAGAATTGCTCCTTCGGCGTGCTACGGCATTGATCGCATCGGTGACCGCAACCTATCCGACCATCGCTTCCATCGGTATCGCCGGACAGATGCATGGCGTGATCTGCGTAGATGAACAGTGCGAGATTTTGTCTCCCCTCTACACTTGGCAAAACGGATTCGGACAGCGAAAGATGGGCGGCAAGCGTACTATTTGCGAAGAGATCACCGCTCTTACCGGCGAGACGATCCCAACGGGCTACGGCATCACCACCTATTACGCCCTGCGCAAGCTGGGCTTGCTTCCGGCAAAAACTGCCGGTATCGTCACCGTAATGGATCTCCTCGTAGCTCGTCTAACGGGGACAAAGCCGCTCCTGCATCTTACCAATGCCGCCGCAATGGGTGCTTATGATCTGAAAGCAGAGCAGTTTCGGGCAGACGTTTTGGAAAAATTGCAAATCCCACGTACCGTTCTACCCAAAATCGCAGGCGGATATTGGATCGTTGGCACGTATGATACCGCAAACCGACAGATTCCCGTAGCCGTTTCCATCGGGGACAATCAGGCAGGGTTGTTCGGCTCGCTTGCCGATGACCGAATGGTGCTGGTCAACGTAGGTACCAGCAGTCAGGTCAGCGTGATTACAGACGATCCCACCGCAGCAGGCGGTGAGATTCGTCCCTACTTCGACGGCAAATACATCTGTTCGGGCGCCGCTCTTTGCGGTGGCAGAGCTTATACTTTACTAAAAAACTTCATCCGTTCCATCGCCTCGGGATTGGGGATGGAACTCTCCGACCGTGTGATCTACGATTATCTTAACCGAGCGGCAGAAGAGGGCAAGGATGCGCCTCTCGCCGTCTCCACACAGTTCAGCGGAACGCGGGAGAGCCCCGATGTGCGTGGATCGATCACAGGGATCGGGCTGCACAATTTCACTCCCGAAGCACTTTCAGCAGGTTTTCTGCGAGGGATCGTAGAGGAGCTTCATCAAATGTATACCCAAATGGGTGTGGATAGCAATATCGTCGGCATCGTCGCATCGGGCAACGCTATGCGCAAAAATCCCGTCCTGCGAGCGATCTGTGCCGATCTCTTT
>JAFTMF010000170.1 GCA_017452565.1 Clostridia bacterium | reverse complement strand
GAAGGCACTTGCCATCACAGGCGGCAAACGGCTGGTCGTCATCGCCCAAGTGGACGGAGAACTGCGAGTATAACGAAAAACGCAACCAACATCAAATTGTTGGTTGCGTTTTTTGTGGTAGCGGACTTAGCCGTGATAGAGCTTTCGCACTTGGTGCTTGGGCTGGCAGGTCACGTTGATGCCCAGCTTTTTGTAGGTCTTTTCGTCTACCGAGGCGAGGATCACCGAGAAGTGTGCATCACAGCCACGGAGATTGTTCAGCTCAGCCAATGCTTTGGCGGCGATGGGATCGGTAGCCGAGCTGATGGAGAGGGCAATCAGTACCTCGTCGGAATGGAGGCGGGGATTGCGGTTCTTCAGATTCTCGGTTTTCAGACGGCAGATGGGCTCCAGCGTTTGAGGACTGATGAGATCGTATTCCTTGTCGATGTTTGCCATTGTCTTCAATGCGTTTAACAGAAGAGCGGCAGAGGGACCCAGAAGATCGCTGGTTTTGCCGGTAACGACTCTTCCGTCGGGGAGTACCAGACCGGCGGCAGGTGCACCTGTTTCGGCGGCTTTTTGAAGTGCAGCATCAATGGCAGGGCAAATTGCCTCTGTGATCCCCAATTGCTGCATCAAACGCTTTTGAATGCGTATCTCGTCATCGGTGGCTTCGTTGAGCAAGATCGCTACTTGCGTCTGATAGTAACGGCGGAGAATCTCCAGCTTAGCGGCTTCGCTGACCACATCCTGATCGATGATGCAATTGCCTACCACGTTTACGCCCATATCAGTGGGAGATTGGTAGGGCGAGGAGCCTAAAATGCGCTCCATCATTGCCTTGAGAACGGGGAAGGTGGCAAGATCTCGGTTGTAATTGACGGCTGTCTTTCCGTATGCCTCCAGATGGAAATGGTCCAGTGCATTGACGTCCTTGAGATTGGCAGTAGCGGCTTCATAAGCCACGTTCACGGGATGATGGAGGGGCAGATTCCATACGGGGAAGGTTTCGAACTTAGCGTAGCCTGCTTTGATTCCGTGCTTGTTGTCGTGGTACAGCTGGGACAGACAGGTTGCCATTTTGCCGCTGCCGGGACCGGGGCCGGTGACCGATACCAGGGGACGGGAGGTTTCGATATATTCGTTGAGTCCGAATCCGTTATCGCTGACGATCAGCTTCATGTTATATGGATAATCCTCGATGGGGAAGTGGCGGTAGCTCTTGATGCCCAGTGCAGAGAGTCGGTCTATGAATGCATCTACCCGACGCTGATGGTCATAGCAGGTGATGCAGACGCTACCCACCATAAAGCCAAGCGCACGGAATGCATCGGTGAGGCGAAGCACCTCGTCGGCATAAGTAATGCCCAAATCGCCGCGCTTTTCGCTTTTTTCGATATGCTCTGCATTGATAGAGATGACAATTTCCAGCTCGTCCTTCAGCTGAGAGAGCATACGGATTTTGCTGTCCGGCTCAAATCCGGGGAGTACCCGTGCGGCGTGAAAATCGTCAAACAGCTTGCCGCCAAGCTCCAGATACAGCTTGTCGCCGAACTGGCTGATGCGTTCCCTGATGCAATTGGATTGCATGGTGAGATATTTTTGATTATCGAACCCAAGTCGCATAATAGTGTCCTTTCCTATATACAAACTGCCTGAGTGCTATGATAGCATTCGCAGAGGCAGATTGCATTTGACTCTTACCTTATTATTATATCACTTTTTGGATGGAAATCAAGAAAAATCGAAGGACGAAATCACCAAAATTTCGTCCTTCAATTCGTTGATTATTACTATAGCCGGGAAGAGGCGCGATCAGGCTGCCGTCTCAAAGCGGATCGCCTTTGCCCATTCGATAAACTGCGCTTCGTTTTTCTCATAATCCTTCGCGGGAGACATAAACTGCACGCTCCAGAAGGCAGTTTCCGATTTGTAGGTGCAGACGAAGAATTTGTACGAATCTCCGTCGCTTTCGGATTCGTAAGTGTAAGCAGAAAGCCCCTCAATCGATTTGTAAGTGACGTCGTAAGCGTTGGAGGTGATGAAGGCTTTCTGATAATCCGCCACGCTGTACTGAGAGGGATTATCCACGTCGTTGTCAGCCATTTCCTCAAAGGATTCCTTGATGATAATCACGCTGACTGCGGACAAAGAGAAAAAGGTGGTACGGTCCTCGTGCTCTTTCACGTCCATCTCGGTAAAGCTGCTGTCCAGTGTCAGAACCATTTCCTGGAACGCAAAATCCTTGGGGGATTTCAAAATAGACTGTACAGCGGAGCAGGCGATCATCGAGGTAAGGGTGAGCAGGGTCAGGGCAAGGATCAAAATGCGGCGAACTGTTTTCATTTGAGATTCTCCTTGAATGTAATTGTGGTACGATTATACCACAATTTAAAGGAAAAGTCAAGAATCTCCATACAAAATAAGGATTTTACTGCGCTTCTTTCTTGGGGGACAGTGTCAGAAGCCGATCTCCCGCCTTCACTTTTTGCTGGCAGGTAAGGGATAGATCCTCGAAGCGATCCATATTCACCACCAGCAGCGGCGTAGTCAGATCGGTCTGAGACAGACCATCCATGGAAAAGGAAAGGAGCAAATCCCCGGCTTTTACCGCATCTCCGCTGCGACAGCACAAATCGAACCGATCGGGGGCAAGGACGGCGGCATCCACACCCACGTGGATCAGCATCTGCACTCCCTGTCTGCTGTCGATGGTCAGGGCATTTTTGCCTGCCGAGACAGATGCAATCACCCCTTCGCAGGGAGCGTAGACCTTACCGAAGGTGGGAAGAATAGCACAGCCCTGTCCCATCACTCCCGATGCGAAAGCCGGATTGTTCACCCGGGACAGAGGGAGCACCTCCCCCTCCATCGGGCTGACAATAGAGATGGGGACGGCACCCGTGCCACCACTTAGGAGGACGCTCGCACCGCCGTCAGAAACGGTAGCGGACGGCTCTCTGCCGATGGGAGTGGGTGCTCTCGGTTTGCAGCGTCCTTGCTTTTCCCGTGGGGCTGAACGGGGACGGAGCACCCACAGCCCCAGCCCCAATCCTACCAGCAGGGGGAGCAAAAGAGCGGCAATCAGCCGCAGAAGATCGCCCATCCCATCCCCATCGGCGGCAGCGATCAGCGCAAAGACGGGGGACAGATTGCCCTCGGTCACACGGGCAAGGTGCATCAGCTCGCCAATCAGCCCTCCGACGGCAGAGGCAAGAGAGACAGCCAGCAGAGGAAGCCCGAAGAGGGCGGTCCCATAGGCCGCAGGCTCGGGAATCCCCAGCCAAGCGGTGAGTGAAGCCCCCAGCGCCACCTGCTGCACTCTCCGATCCCGGGAGCGGAGGGTGGCAAGGGCAATGCCTGCAAGGGCGAAATTGGCAGACAAAAAGGCCACCGACCAAGGTCCGACGTCGGCAGGATCGATCACCGCGTGATGCAGTCCCAATAGAATCAGCAGTGGCATCAAAAGCGACAGCAGAAGCACTGCAGGCAAAGGGGCGATGCGATAGAGATGGTGAAATCCGTCGGCCAGCCATTCACCGGCATAGCGCACCAGCGGTCCGACCCCCCACAGCCCAATCGCAACTGCCGCCAGCAGTACGATCAAGGGCTTCAGCCAGCCTTGCAGGACGGTCGGGGTGATCCGATCGGCGATTCGCTCGATAAATTTCAGCAACAGCGTGAGGAGAAAAACGGGCAACACCGTGGCAGAAAATCCGTTGCTACGGACGGGTATCCCCAAAAAGGAAACGTCGCTGCCAATGAGCAGAGCGGATATATCGGGATGCATCAGAATCGCCGCTACCAAGATGGCCAGAGGCTGACTGCTCCCTTGCTGCTTGGCGATACTATAGGCCAGCAGAATGGGGAAGAAGTAGAAGAATCCGTCCCCGACGGCCAGCAGGATGGTATAGGTAGGGTCGCCTTCGGAGAGAATCCCCGCAGCATTGCAAAGGATCACCGCTCCCCGCACTGCCGCACAGCCCAGCATGGGCGGCAACAGTGGGGTGAGAACAGCAGACAAAAAATCTAAAGGGCGGGGGGAACGAACAGCTGGATGGGTCATACAACGCTCCGATCAGATCGTATTTTCTTCCAGTATGGACGATACCTTGCCCGATTATGCAAAACTCCACCCAATCGGGGATTTCCGATTGGGTGGAGTTTGGTTTTGTTTACAGATGGAAGCGCTGTGCCAGCTCATTTTTGGCGATGGCGGCACGGTAGGCCCCCTCGTAGTCGGAGGTTGCCTTACAACAGTTTTCCAGATCGTTGTAGATGCGCAGTAAAAACAGTGCGTCTGCCGATGCATCTTCCTCTTCCAGGAGTTCCCGCAGGAGGGAGACGGCACGCTGATGGTTGAAGGCCGCTTGTGCCAGCCTTGCGTTGATATGCTTGCGCAGGCGGGGCGCGGTGAGCTTCACGCTGTCGAAGAGCTGGGCGGCCAGCTCGTGTCTGCCCCAATCAATGAGCAGAAGCAGGGTGTTGTAAAGATACTCCTCTGCGTACTCTGCCCGATGGGAGGCCGTGCAGAGGGATGGATCTCCCACCTGACCTGCTCGGGTCAGACGGATGATCTCGGTGAGCGTTTGTGCCCGCTCCTCAATGGCGGCTTTGGGATAGCAGGTGCGTGCGGTAAAGCGCAGGCAGGTGTCGAAGAGGTGAGAGGCGCTGTCCAGATAGCCTTCCCGGAATGCGGCAAGTCCCTCCTGCAGATAGCAATCTGCCAGAAGCAGCGCCAGCTCATCGTCGAAATCGCTGAGCTGCTTGCAGTCGTCGATGCAGGCCTGCCAACGGCCTGCGGCGTAGTCACTGCGGATTTTCTCAATCAGCCCCGCCTTGCGGTAGGCAAGGGAATCGGCGTCCTCGTCGATGAGGTAGCCAACCGGTACGGAGAGCTGCTTAGCGATGAAGCAGACGGTAGACAGAGAGGGAGTAGCGCTGTCATTCTCGATCTGACTCAGCATATTGCGGGTCATAAAATCACCGCAGAGTGCGGCTTGGGTCATTTTCCGTTCCTTGCGCAGAGAACGGATCTTTTCGCCCAGCGTCATATCCGATCACCGTCCTTTTGGGTCAATTGTTCGATGGAAATATCCTCATCGTGTTTGATGGGCTTCCACTGGGAGGTAGAGAAGAGGGAGCAAAGTGCCAGCGGACCGCCGATCAGGTCAAACCAAGGGAAGAGAAAGGTGTAGAGCACCAGCTTCGGGGTGGAGCAGTGGATCTTCTTCCGCTCGCGGATGACCACCAGCGCACCCTTTACCACGTTCTTCATCCAAGTGTGCGCCAGTTTGCTAAGAGGCGTAGCAATCGCGGCAAAGACGGCCAGCGCGGTGACGGGATTTGCCCCTGCCGCTTTTGCGGTTTCCGCAACGCCCACGGCATCGCCCACAACGAGGGCAACGAGGAAGTGTATCCCCCAGCCGATGACCGGGAAGGCCAGTTCGCGCAGGGCGTGGTAGACGCTGTTGGGGAAGGCGTAGAAGAACATATCGTAGCAAGCGAAGGATTTCATCCCGCCACGGGTGAAAATGCCCTTCACCAGCCGATGGGCGGTGGTGAGGAAGGAGTAGAGACGGCCTTTCGTCCAGCGCATCCGCTGACGAGCCATCACGGCAACCTGATAAGGCTGTTCGTCGAAGAACTCAGCATCCTCGCAGAAGGCGATGAACTCGCCGTCGGCAACGCTGCTTAGGGTGAACTGAGTGTCCTCGGTGAGGCAAGTGTAGTGCCAGCCATCCTTCACCAGACGGGAGGGGATCACGTAGCCTGTGCCGGCAATGTGGGTGGCGTAGCCCAGTGCCCCACGGGGACGGTGATAGCTTACCACGCTGCGCAGGAAGTGGATGCCGTAGCCTGCGGAGATGAAGTTACGGTCGAAGTTTTTGGTGTTGCGGTAGCCCACCACGATGCTGTCATCGGTGGCAACGAAGGCTTTGTTCAGCTCCTCCATAAAGGTGGGGTGGAGGAGATTGTCGGCGTCGAACACCACGTAGCCGTCGAAGGTTGCAATGCCGTAGTCCCGCTCAATTTGATTGAAGAGGAATTCCATCGCCCAGCCTTTGCGGGCGTGGGCTTTGTCGAATCGCTCGTACACTACGCAGCCTTTGTCCCTGCAAATCTCGGCGGTGTTGTCCTCGCAGTTGTCGGCCACCACGAAGACGGTGAGCTTGTCCTTGTCGTAGGTTTGAGCGTGGATGGAGTCGATGAGATTGCCGATGACCGCCTTCTCGTTGCGGGCGCAGATAAGGATGGCGAAATTTTTGCGCACCTCGGTTTCGGGATAGACCTTTTTCGGTGCCAACAAACCAACCACGAAGAGTACCGATTTGTAGATTGTGCAGATCTCGAACACCTCGTGGAAGGCAGCGAGGAATTTGCTCCAGATCTTGCTGATTATATTGAATAGCTTCATAAAAAATCCTTTCGGAGTATGGACTAAGATAGGAATGTGCAAAACGTAAATCTATTTTACCATACCCCGCCGTCAAAAGCAAGAGGGAAATTACAACTTTCGGGATTTTGGGGCAAGAAAAAGCTCTCCACAATCAGCGGAGAGCTTAAAAGGAAACAGTTTCTTCCACAACCTCATACAAGAACGCCTTGCCCTTCATCCCGATCTGCCGTACGATGCCCAGCGCCTCCAAGCGTTTGAGGGCATAATAACCGCCTCGGGCATTATAGCCGCCCTTTTTGTAAAACTCGGCGGCGGTGAAGGGAGCGGGGAGGGCAGGGGGCAGCAGCTGCCGCCAATCCGCGGGGGAGCGAAGGAGAATCTCCTCTGCATAGGCCACCGGCATCCGCTCGAATCGGCTGGAGCCTTTTTTCTTATCGCGGCTCCAGCCGTCCAAATTGCGGAAATCCTCCACGTCCAGCATCAGCACCGATAAGGTGAGATTGGGATGATCGGGTAGCTCTCTCAGCGCCGCCAGTTCGGGCAGAGCAGAGTGAGGACGCCCCGTCTTGGGACTCTTCCGACGATTGGAGAGGGTGCCGTCCTCGCCGATCCAGTACAGCCAGCGGTTACGGGGGATGGGATGCACCACCGTCACATGGTAGCCCTTCTCCAAAAAGGCGGACACCTTTTTCTGCAAACGATAGAGCTGACGGGTCTGAATCTCGATAATCTCGCCGTCTTTGGCAATATCGGCATAATAGGAGCCGATCTTCTGCTCGTGATAGGCGGCGTCGGGCTGGTAGAAGTATTTCAACACTGCGTGGAGGGTTTTCTCACCCAGCGTGCCGATGCCTTCCCGCAAGCGATCAGCCTCCACACGGGAGATGGCCTCTGCCAAGCGCAGCTCGGGAGTCAGCCCCTCAAAATCAGCCGCCGTGGAAGGAGACGATTCCACGGCGGAGGGGGGATGTAAAGTATGTAAACAATTCTGTTTCATTGCATCAGGAATGAGCCATTGCGTGCAGACCCAGCGCGATGGCGCAGGCGAACTGATCCTGCCAAGCGGGGTCGGTGAGCAGTTTCAAATCATCGGGATTGGTCATAAATCCGCATTCTACCAGTACGGTGGGCATATCGCTCTCACGGGTGATGGCGAGATTGTCAACGTGACGGGTGGCATTGATGCCCATTTCGGATGACAGAGCCGAAATCAACTTGGAGGCCAGCTGTAAGCCGTCGGAGCGATCTTCTTTATGATAAATACGAGTGCCCTTTACATCGTGATTCTCCAAAGAATTACAGTGGATGCTCACAAAGTAGTCGGGATTTTGCGCATTAACGTAAGCGGGACGCTTTTGTGCGTTGAAAATGCCGTTTTGGTTCAGCTCAACGGGGCAATCCTCCACGTTGTCGCCGGGACGGGTTTCGCCAACCTTGTAGCCCATCTTCTCCAGTGCGAACTTGATCTTCTGAGTGATCGCCAAATTGATGTCCTTCTCCTTGATGCACTCGCACTCGGTTCGATGGGTGCAAATGACACCGTTTTCATCTACGGGAACGCCGGGATCAGCCCATCCGTGACCTGCATCCAAGAAAATGAAAATATCTTCGTTTGCTTCCGAATAGGTCAGCGAGTCAAAGGGAGAAACGACTGTGGGGGGCTCGGTAGCGGGAGGTGCTTCGGTGGTGGTAGTAGGGGGAGTGGTCGTAGTGGTCGCAGGGGTAGTTTGCTTGTCGGCAGGCTTGTCTGCGGGGAGCTTGTCTGCAACCGAATGGGCAACGCCCGACAGTACGCTGAGGGATGCAAAAATCAGCACCCAAATCACAATCAGCGCCAGATAGCCTTTCTTAGAACTCTGTATATTCAAGGGAAACCTCCGAATAATATAATCTACCTTCTATTTTATCATAAATTCGTTCCAACAGTTGAACAAACTGTTAATTTTGGCAGATTTTTTATCCATAAAAGCAAAACCGAGCAACGGAGTGTCCGTTGCTCGGTTGCTTTTCGTGCCCTACATTTCCTTGCGAATCCGCTCCAGTGCGCCCTTTTCCAGTCGGGAGACTTGGGCTTGGGAGATGCCGATGGCGGAGGCGATCTCCATCTGGGTCTTGCCGGCGAAAAAACGGAGGGTGATGATCATTCGCTCTCTGCTGGTGAGATGCTTCAGCGCCTCCTTGAGCGCAATATTCTCCAGCCACACCTCGTCGCTGCAGGAGGTATCGCTGATCTGATCCATCACGTAAATGGAATCGGAGGAGCTGTCGGTATACACCGGCTCGTAGAGCGAAATGGGCTCCACAATCGCCTCCAGCGCCGAGACCACCTCTTCCTTGGTGTGCTCGAAGCCTTCCTTAGCCAGCGAAGCGGTGATTTCATCCACGGTAGGCTCTCGTGCCATCGTGCGGGAAAGACTCTCCCGCACGCCCAGCGCCTTGTAGGCAAGATCCCGCACGCTGCGGCTCACTCGCACGGCGTTGTTGTCTCTCAGATAGCGCCGCACCTCGCCGATGATCATCGGAACGGCGTAGGTGGAGAACTTCACGTCCAGTTCGGTGTTAAAATTGTCCACCGCCTTGATCAGCCCGATACAACCCACTTGAAAGAGATCGTCGGCATTCTCGCCGCGGCTTTGGAATCGCTGGACGATAGAGAGCACCAACCGCAGATTGCCGTCGATGAGGGCGCTGCGTGCCTCCTCGTCGCCATCGTGGGCAGCTTTGAGCAGAACCTTCATCTCCTCGGCCGTGAGGGTTTTCAGCTTGGAGGTATTGATCCCGCACAGATCCACCTTGTTATAAAATTTGGTTTGATACGCCACTTTTGACTTCCACCCTTACTTGTACTTTCGTGTGGATAGTATTGCCGTGGCACGGGCGGGGTCATACAAGGGAAGGGGAAAGTAAAAATTGGAAAGGGTCTTGGGAATACCGCCCTACCGGGAACAAGAAAAAAGGGAGGCAACAATTTGCCTCCCTTAATTAAAGTTTTTGAAGATTCCAAAGAAACTTTTTTCAAAAAGTTTCTTTGGCAGGGTTTCCAAGGGGCGGCGCCCCTTGGCGTCTCCCTTAATCCAGCTCTTTCTTGCCGGTGTAGAGCTCGTAGTAACGGCCCTTCTGCGCCAGCAGATCGTCGTGGTCGCCCCGCTCGATGATCACGCCTTGCTCGAGAACCATAATGGCGTTGGCGTTGCGGACGGTGGAGAGGCGGTGGGCAATGACGAAGGTAGTGCGATCCTTCATCAGCCGTGCCAGACCGTGCTCGATGTGGCGCTCGGTACGGGTATCTACCGAGGAGGTCGCCTCGTCCAGTACCAGAATGGGTGCCTTAGAGATTGCCGCACGGGCGATGTTCAGCAGCTGACGCTGACCTTGGGACAGATTGGCGCCGTCGCCCTCCAGCATAGTCTGATAGCCGTCGGACAGTCGCATAATAAAGGAGTGAGCCGAAGCAGTCTTGGCAGCTGCGATGACCTCCTCGTCGGTGGCGTCAGGTCTGCCGTAGCGGATGTTCTCCATTACCGTGCCGGTGAAGAGGTGGGTGTCCTGCAGAACCATCGCAATGTTGGAGCGCAGTACCTCTCGCTTGATGTTCTTGATGTCCACGCCGTCGATGGTGATTCTGCCTTCCTCGATATCATAGAAGCGGTTCAGCAGATTGGTGACGGTGGTCTTGCCTGCACCGGTAGAGCCTACGAAGGCGATCTTCTGTCCGGGATGAGCGTACAGGGAGATGTTTTTCAGAATGGTCTTATCGGGATTGTAGCCGAAGGTGACGTTCTCCAGCACCACGTCGCCCTTCATATGAGGCATATCCACCGCATCGGGTGCATCTGCCTGCTCGGGATCGGCGTCCATCACCGCAAATACACGCTCCGCACCTGCAAGGGCAGAGAAAACTGCGGTCATCTGGTTGGAGATCTGATTGATGGGCATAGAGAACTGACGGGAGTAGTTGGCAAATACCGTCAGACCGCCGGGGGTGAAGCCCGAGGTGCACATCATAATGCCGCCCACACCGATGGTAATTGCATAGGAGATCTGGGAGGTATTGCCCATAATGGGACCCATAATACCGCCGAAGAACTGGGATTTGAACTGCTTATCCCGCAAATCGTGGTTGAGGGCGGCAAATTCGTCCACGCAGGTGTCCTCGTGGTTGAAGACTTTTACAACCTTCTGACCCGATACCGTTTCCTCAATGTAGCCGTTCACCGCACCCAGCGCATACTGCTGGCCGCTGTAATACTTGCGGGAGGCTTTGGCAATGGTCGCACCGCCGATGGCAAAGATGGGGATGAACACGATGGTGATGACGGTCAGTATCCAGTTGGTGGTGATCATAAATACGAAGGTACCGATCAGCGTCACACTGCCCGAAATCAGCGAGGTCAGGGAGTTGTTCAGCATCATATCGATGTTGTCCACGTCATTGGTAAAGCGTGACATAATCTCACCCGTAGGATGGGAGTCGAAGTAACGGACGGGGAGCTTCTGCAGCTTCTCGAAAAGATCGTTACGGATCTTCTCCAGGGTGGTTTGGGTGATGTGGAGCATCAGCCGCGCCTGCAGATAGGAGGTGGCAATGCCTACCAGATACACCAAGAACAGAATAATCAGCGCCGTGATGAGATAGACGAGAATCTCGCTGAGCTTGGTGTCGGCAAGCAGATTCAGCATCGGTGAGGTGCAGAAGGTGATGAACTTGTCGGCCAGTACCGCCATAGCGCCGTCCTTAGCGGTGGTGGCAATGCCGGCGATGTGGTTGATAATGGGCATCAGCATAAAAGAGCCGATGAGGGAGGTGACGGTGGAGGTGAGCATACAAAGGAGCACCAGCACCATCTTGCCGTAGTGAGGCTTCAGATAGGAGAGCAGTCTGCCGATGGTCTGACGAGCGTTCTTGGGCTTGCCGCCGGGACCGCGTCCGTGAGGACCGCGCCCTCTGCCGGGGCCGGGTCCCATCGGTCTGCCGCCGGGTCCACCCGGACCTTTGGCATTGGAGGAGGAATTATACTGCTTTTGGAGCTGTTCCAGAGTTCTTGCCATACTTATTTCGCCTCCTTATCCATCTGAGAATAGTAAATTTCCTGATATTCTGTGTTGTTTGCCAGCAGCTCGTCGTGAGTACCGATGCCGGTGATCTTGCCGTCATCCATCACCACGATCTGATCGGCATCCTTTACCGAGCCGATGCGCTGGGCAATGATGATCTTGGTCGAGCCGGCAAGATCGGTGCGGAAGGCCTTGCGGATCTGCGCCTCAGTGGCGGTGTCTACCGCAGAGGTGGAATCGTCCAGAATGAGGATCTTGGGCTTCTTCAGCAGTGCACGGGCAATGCAAAGACGCTGTTTCTGACCGCCCGATACGTTCACACCGCCCTGATCCAGCATAGTATCGTAGCCGTCAGCGAAGGTGCTGACGAATTTGTCTGCCTGCGCACTCATAGCGGCGGTCTTCATTGCTTCGTCGGAGGCGTTCTCATCGCCCCAACGGAGATTTTCTTCAATCGTACCCGAGAAGAGGACGTTCTTCTGCAGAACCATACCTACGCCCTCACGGAGATGATAGAGGGAGTAGTCTTTGACGTCCACGCCGTCGATCTTTACAGATCCTTCGTCGGTATCGTACAGACGGGGGATCAGCGAAACCAGCGAGGTCTTGCCGCAACCGGTAGAGCCGATGATGCCCACGGTAGAGCCTGCGGGAATGTGAAGATTGATATTATCCAGCACGGGATCGGTGCTGTCTTTGTAGTAACGGAAGGTGACGTTGACAAAGTCGATATCGCCCTTCTCAACGGTGCGGTCGGGGAAGTGAGCGTTCACGTCGTCCAGATCGATCTTCTCGTCCAGTACCTCGGAGATACGGCGGGCGGATGCCAGCGCACGGGAGGACATCATCAGCATCATAGTCACCATCATCAGCGAGGACAAAATCTGGCTGACGTAGGTGATGAATGCCGACAGGTCGCCGATGGGCATACCGTTGTCCAGTACCATATTACCGCCGAACCAGATCACCGCAAGAGTAGTGAGGTTCATACAAACGGTCATTACGGGACCAAGGAAGATCATTACCTTGACAGCCCGCATACCGCTTTCCTTCAGATCACGGTTGGCGGCGCGGAACTTCTCGGTTTCGTGGCCTTCACGGACGAAGGATTTCACCACGCGGACGTTGGTGACGCTTTCCTGCACGGTGTTGTTCAGACCATCCACCTTGGTCTGCATAATGGAGAAGCGGGGGAAGCCCTTGCTGACGATGGAGATGATGGACACCAGCAAAATCGGGATGGATACCGCCAATACGGTAGCCAAGGAGGGCTTCAATTTGATGGCCATAATCAGACCGCCGATGAGCATACCGGGGGCACGGAGCATCATACGGAGCATCATATTCACCATATTTTGCACCTGAGTGACGTCATTGGTAAGACGGGTTACCAGTGAGCCGGTGGAGAACTTGTCGATGTTAGCGAAGGAGAACTTCTGTACCTTGCGGTAGACGTCCTCACGCAGGTCAGCGGCGAAGTTCACCGATGCCTTGCCGCCAAAATAAGCGCCGCCCACACCGCCTGCCATCATCACAAGGGCGGTGAGGATCATCAGGCCGGAGATGCCGATGCTCTTGGCAATGGTGAGGGTGCTTTCGGTGCCTCCGTTAATGATGGAGGCAAGATAGGTGGGCATCAGCATTTCGCCTACCACCTCGATGATCATACAAAGCGGTCCTAAGATAAAGTAGGGGAGATAGGGTTTGATGTACTTAAACCATCGTTTCATTCTGTTTTTCCTTTCGCAGGGAGAGTTTGGCAAGACTGAGGGAATCCCACCGTTTGGTGGAGATTGGTTTCCATAGTGGACAGCAGGGCAGAGAGCTGGGCGCGCTCCTCCTCCGACAGTCCGGCAAGGAGGGTCTGCTCCAGCGCATTGGCACGGGCGCGATTGTCCGCCTCGGCGGCTTTGCCCTTCTCGGTGAGGGATACCCGCATTTGTCGCAGGTCATTCTCGTCGGGGGTACGGGTGATGTAGCCGTCGTGCTCCATCTTTTGCAGGGTCACGCTGACGGTGGGAGCGGTAAGATGGGTGCGCTTGGCCAGCTCATACTGGGTAGCGCTTTCCAGATGGGACAGCTCCATCAGAATCGCCCGATAACCGCCGGGCACGCCCGCTTCTTCAGAGGCACGCCGCAGCTGATCCCGGAAGAGCTTGGACAGGTGGATGATCTGCATCATCGGTGTCGGCTGAAAGGGTCTGCAAGGCCGTTTATCTTCCATAGGTTCTTTCCTTTCTGAACTAATTAGTTTTCTAACTAATTATACTCCCCGAGAAGAAAGATGTCAATAGTTCGGAGGATGAATTTTTTGTGAATAATTCTTGACGGATAGGCGGTGGGATGGTATAATGGGAAGTAGTTGATGAAGTACAATCATACAAGAAGGAGATTCGCCATATGGAAACAGAGAAGAACCCTGAAAAGAAACTCAAAAAAGCGCTTAGTCCGGGCGTAATCTTTAAGATGATGGAGAAACATTTCGCTCCGATTCTGAAGGCGCATCATTACATCCGCACGGCCGTCAGCTTTTATGCAAAAGTACAGGGCGACATCCTGATCAGTATTCAGTTTGCTTGCGCTGACAATCCTGCACGTATCAAATTTTGCGCTCAACCCTACTGGGCGCTTGACGGCCTGATTTCCAACCACAAGTGGTATACCTTCGACGGTGAGATTGATAGCGCCTTAGCGGCACTGGATCCCGTCCCCGAAGAGCAGAATACCTTTGATCGCTTCGACCGTTCCTCTGCAGAGCGGTACTTTAAGCAGTTAGGCGAACGGTTTGCCAAATACTTGCTCCCTGCGCTGGATCGGATGACCGATTTTGAGAACTATTTCCGAGAAGCGTCCGCCTATGACCCTACCGGCAGTCGGTTGCCGCAGGCGGTGCTGAGATATTGCGCCATCAAGGACGGCAATTATTACCGCTTTTTGAAGCACCGTGAGAAATACGAGGCGTGTTTGAATGCGTTTCGGAGCAGTGCGAGCACGGAATTGTCTCCCGAGCAAATCGAAGCGGAGATAGAGCGTGCAGACGGCTCTTGGAAACGAATATATGCCGAACTTTGGGAAGCGGCAGAGAACAATACCGATCCCGCATCCTTTCTTCCGGTGCACGAAGCCCTCTGTGATCGGATGCAAGACGTAGTTTGGGAAAAAGAGCATTTGCCGGTAGGCAAGTACGATTCCCCCGAATGGCGGGAGTTGCTGAAGCCTGTGAAGATTTCGGTTCGTCTGCAACGCAAGTTCGAGCCAATTCTGCTGGAGCAGGGCTTTACCCGTCGCAAAAACGGCTATTTCCGCCTGCAAGGCTCTCTGGTACAAGGCGTGGTTTTGCGTCCGCTGATGCCCTTTGTCGTCGGGATTGTGTCAGAGCCCTATTGGAATTTCGAGAAAACCGATTTTGCCGCAAATTCTGACTGGATGTCCCATCGGGATCTGAATATGATCATTCGTGCCATCGATCACGATACCCGATTGGGGCGTGGCTATGCACCGGGGGATTCCTTTCAGATCGAAGCGGAGATCGACGGACAGCTGGCGGTGTTAGTGAAGGAAGTCCTGCCGCTGATGAATGAGATGACGGGACTGAACGAATATTTGTCCGCACCCGAGTATATGCGGCGGCTCAGCGATACCGATCTGATGGCAGCAAGCCTCCAAGACGGCAATTATGATTTCTTCATGCAATTCATTGCGAAAAAGAAGGAGTGGCTGAATGAGAGAAGAGAAAAAGATATTGTTCGTTAT